>JBILTS010000105.1:0-7760 GCA_044371405.1 Bacteroidia bacterium | reverse complement strand
AATTAATAATGAAAGAATGAAATAATGAAATAATGAAAAAAATTAATTAGATGGTGATTAAAGGTAATATTTCAATCTTTAAATAAATAGTAATCTTTCATTAATATTTTCATTTCGTCTGAATAAACACCCATACTTTTGTAAATAGTAAAATCGCTGTAAAAACCATCAGCAGGTGTTTTTGAGAAACAAAAAATTATTACATGTGGTTCAGAATTTTGAAATGAATGTATATTTATTTTAAATTTAATATATAATTTTAACGTAGCGGCCAATTCGGTTATAAAATTAGAATGTAAATGGGGAATTAAAAGCCAGCATTTGCCTTCGTTATTTAATAATAAATTTATTTTGTATAACAGGGTTTCATAATCCAGGGTGACCGTATGCCTTGCCCTTCTTTTTTCATCGCTTTCGCTGGGTAATTGTTTGTCAAAAAACGGGGGATTACACACAATGGCGTCATAAGTAATTTTCGGTTCCCATATTCGGAGGTCAGCAGCTATTGTATTTAATTGTTTATTCCAAGGTGATTTTTTAAAATTAAATTCTGCTTGGCTTGTGCTTTCCTCATCAATATCAATAGCGGTAAAAAATACATCAGTGAAGCGTTGTGCCAGCATTAATGATAATAAACCCGTTCCTGTTCCAATATCTAAAATATTTTTCGCATCTCCTAAATCAATAGTGGCTCCAAAAATGCAGGCGTCGGTAGTAACCGGCATGCACCCTTTTGACTGTGCCACTTCAAATTGTTTAAACCGAAACGGCCTTCTTGTTTTCATTCAGTGAATAAATCCGAGGGATTAATGCTTTTTAATTTTTTAGCATCCCATTCCCAGCGGAGTTTTTTGTTTTCTTGTAATAATAGCATCGCATCCGAATTATTTAATGCCAGCTCTAAATCATGGCTGCTGAAAATGATGATTTTCCCCATTTCATTGCACCACTGCTTCATGCGTGTCAGCATTTCCCTTCTGCCGGGATGATCCAGAAAGGCGAGAGGCTCATCCATGAGTATCACGGGTGTGTCCTGTGCCAGGGCGCGGGCGATCATTACTTTCTGTTTTTCTCCGTCGCTGAGGGTGTTGAATTGTCTGTCTGCAAAGGATTTCATGCCGCATAATTCCAGGGCATTCAGTATGGCTTTATCATGGTTTATGGTATTGAAGGCCCAACCATTGAGAAAACGTGTCCGGCTGCTGAAAACAACTTCTTTGGCTGTGGTCAGGGGCATATCGGGTGGGTGTGTAAAAACCTGGCTGATGAGTGATGCACGGGTTTCTATGCTCGCCGTGTGCAGTAGGGTGCCGTTTATGGATACACTGCCCGAAATAGGTTTTGTAAGTCCGCCAAGTATCTGCATCAACGTGCTTTTTCCGGCCCCGTTTTTCCCCGCCAGCAATACCAAAGTACCCGGTTGAATGTCAAAATCCATGGGGCCATGCAATACACAGGTTTTTTTGCCTTGTACGTAGCCGCTTTCCAGAGATTCTGCCTTAAACATGATATTGCGCCACAAATTTGCGCATTTTTGCATCGTGAATTTGCATTTATTACCTGCCTCAGAAAAAGATATTTCCACTATTCAGGCCCTGGCACATGAGATATGGAATGATCATTACCCCGCCATCATTGGTCAGGAGCAGGTTGATTATATGCTGAATAGCATGTATGCCGCAGAATCCATGCTGAAACAGATGGAGACCGGACAACAGTTTTTCCTGTTATTACAAGATGAGACCCCCATTGGTTTTGCCTCTGTAGAAAATAAAGCGCAGGGAAAGTATTTTCTCAATAAGTGCTACATCAAAACCGACAGGCAGCGCACGGGTGCGGGGTCTTATGTGATTAATGCAGTTTTAGCACATTATGATGATAGTCGCGAACTTCGTTTGCAGGTGAATCGGCAGAATTACAAGGCCATAAACTTTTACTTTAAAATGGGCTTTGTGATAGAGCAGGTGGCCGATTTTGATATCGGTGACGGTTATTTTATGAATGATTTTATTATGCTGCTGAAGCGTTAATTTCCAAGCTTGTTGGCCAGTTGCCCGCAGGCCGCATCAATGTCTTTGCCGCGACTTCTTCGCACATTCACAATCAGTTTAGCGGCCGAAAGTCCGTTGGCAAAACGCTCCAGTTTATTGTCCTGTGTGGGCAGGTAAGGGGCCAGCTCGCCGATGGGGTTGTATTCTATCAGGTTGATTTTGCATGGAAATTTTCTGGCGAAAGCTATAAGTTCGCGCATTTCCTCGGCATCGTCATTCACGCCTTCAATCACGGTGTATTCCAGGGTGGGTCTTGTTCCTGTTTTATCGTACCAATGTTTTAGCGCCTCGGCCAGCATCTCCAGGTTGTTGCTGGCATTGATGGGCATAATGGCGGTGCGTTTTTCGTCGTTGGCAGCGTGCAAGCTCAGGGCCAGGTTGAATCTGGCGCCGTCATCGGCCATTTTTACAATCATTTTGGTAATGCCTGCTGTGCTGACCGTGATGCGCTGGGGGCTCATGTTTAATCCGTTTTCACCTGTGATGAGTTCCACGCTTCGCCACATATTTGCATAATTGAGCAGGGGTTCGCCCATGCCCATATACACGATGTTGTCGAGCCCTTTGCCGTAGTGTTTTTCGGCCAGTTCGTTCAAGAGCCACACCTGATCATAAATTTCGCCGGCCTCCAGGTTGCGCTGACGCTTTAAATATCCGGTAGCGCAAAATTTACAATCCAGACTGCAACCCACCTGACTGCTCACACAGGCCGTTACACGCGATTCTGTGGGTATCAGCACACCTTCAATCAGGTTGTCGTCGTGCAGCTGAAAACTGCATTTGATGGTGCCGTCATGGCTTTTTTGCTGGGTGTGAATCTTGGCGGGCTGAATGCTGAAATGGGTTTGGAGTTTATCCCTCAGTGGCAGCGATAAGTTGGTCATACCGGCAAAATCCCGGGCCCCTTTTTTCCAGAGCCATTCATAAATTTGTCGGCCCCTGAAAGCGGGCTCTCCCAATTCTTTGAGGGCCTGCTCCAGTTGCGGAAGGGTTAGTGAACGTATATCCTGAGCCGTACTCATTTTTTCCTGAAGAACAGGGTGATGGGCACCCCGGTGAGCGGAAATGCCTCTCTCAGTTTGTTTTCAATAAAACGGGAATAGCTATCGGCCACATACTGCGGCAGGTTACAAAACAGGGCAATGGCCAAACGTTTGGATGGTAGCTGGGTTACAAACTTGATTTTCACAAATTTGCCTTTGCGGCTGGGTGGCGGAAACGCTTCCATGATGGGCAGCAGGTAATCGTTGAGTTTGTGGGTAGGAATTTTCATGGTCAGGCCGTCATATACCTGCAACATGGTTTCCAGGGCCTGAAAAATACGCTGTTTGGTGATGGCTGAAATATACAAAATGGGCACATCCACAAACGGTGAAATCTTTGATTTGATATCTTCCGTGTAAGCCAGGTGGGTATTGGTGTCTTTCTCCACCAGATCCCATTTGTTTACCAGAATCACCACGCCTTTTCCCAGGCGGTGCGCCATCCAGAATAGGTTTAAATCCTGAGATTCGAGGCCCTGCGTGGCATCAATCACCAGCACCACCACATCGCTGTTTTCCAGTGCACGCAGGGAGCGCATCACACTGTAAAACTCAATGTTCTCGTGTACCTTGCTTTTACGGCGGATTCCGGCCGTATCCACCAGAATGAACTCTTTGCCATAGGCCTTATACTTTGTGTCCAGCGAGTCGCGGGTGGTTCCGGCGATGTTGGTTACGATGTTTCGCTGGGTACCGGTGAGGGCGTTCACCAAACTGCTTTTGCCCACGTTGGGGCGGCCTACGATGGCAATGCGTGGCAGGTCTTCATCAATGTTGGTATCGGGGGCTTCTTCCTTGAGCCGAGCCGCTACTTCGTCGAGCAGGTCGCCGGTTCCGTGTCCGTTGGCCGATGAAATTTCGAAGTAACGGTCAAAGCCCAGGGTGTAAAATACGGGAGCATCCATGCTCAGACGCTCATTGTCTACCTTATTTACCACCAGCAGTACCGGCTTTTTGGTCCTTCTCAGAATTTGGGCAAATTCCTCATCCAGCGGGTGTACATCGCTCATTACATCTACCACAAACAATAGCACAGAGGCTTCTTCAATGGCTATATGGACTTGCTCACGAATGGCAGCTTCGAATACATCCTCGCTGTCGGGCACAAAACCGCCGGTATCTACCACCGAAAATTCAATGCCGTTCCATTCAGATGTTCCATAGTGGCGGTCGCGGGTAACGCCGCTCATGTCATCAACAATGGCTTTGCGTTCACCCGTCAAGCGATTGAACAACGTGGATTTACCCACATTGGGCCTCCCTACTATGGCTACTAAACGACTCATAATTAGCTACAAAGATACGGCTTAATTTTCAGGGCTTACCTTTGCAGTATGTCTTCTCACTGTATTTCGGCCATTGCTGCCATTGGAAAAGGCCTGGAACTGGGCGCCAGCAACGATTTGCTATGGCATCTCCCCGATGATTTTTCATGGTTTGTGCAATATACCCGCGGAAAACCCGTTATTATGGGTAGAAAAACCATGGAAAGTTTGGGTAAACCACTGAAAAACCGGTTGAATATTGTAATAACCCGAAACCCGGCTGCTGTTCAGGAGGGGTTTCATGGTACTGATAGCATTGAAAGTGCTATTGAATATGCAAAATCGAATTTTAACGATGAGATTTTTATCATTGGTGGTGGGGAAATTTATAAGCAATCATTATTGTTGCTGGATAAATTATATATTACTGAAGTAGATGGTTATTTCCCTGATGCCGATACCTTTTTTCCGGAGTATGACAAAGTATCATGGAAAGAGACCTTCAGGCAGCATCACCCTAAAGATGAGAAGCATCAATATGCATTTGATTTTGTGATTCTGGAAAAAATACATGACTAATATATACCGATATATTGCATGGTTATTTTTTATACAATTTTCATATTTACAAGCCCAATCAAACATATTAAATCGTAATATTGCGATAAAGGGTAATCGAATAACAAAGGAGCAGGTTATATTTAGAGAACTTGGATTAACAAGAGAGGGTGATGTAGGTTTTAATGACAGTCTGAAAACATTATGGATACAGCGTATCAGCGATTTAGGTATTTTTACTTTTGTTGATATTCAGGCCCAAAAAGATTCAATCTATATTTTATTAAAGGAAAGAAAATATACCTGGTTTTTGCCTGAATTAACTTGGGCCGACCGCAATTTTAACGTATGGTGGAAAGATAAAGATCCTTCAAGATTAATTTATGGAGGTACATTATTTCTAAATAACCTCAGGGGACGGAATCAATCACTGGCCATTCAGGTTATACACGGTTATAATCGCAGCTATTCCATTCAATACAACAGGCCTTTTCCCACCTATAACAACGGATATGCCTACAGTATTGGTGCGGGCTATTGGAGTAATCATGAATTGTGGTATAAAACAAAAAATGACAGGTTGCAGTTTTTGAAGGTAGAATCTGAACCCGTGCAGCGAAATACCTGGATGGACGCCATGCTCAGAAAGCGTTTGAGCTACTATGCATTTTTGGAATGGCATGCCAATTATGGGAATTATCGTTTCTCTGATTCGGCGATGAAAAGGGATGAGCAGGCAGTGCGGCAATATATGGCCGGACAGCGTGGCAATTACATGGGCATTTCCCTTGCATACACCACTGATCATCGCCTGCAAAGGCATTACCCGGTGGGCGGTTATTTTTTCAAGGCAGGTGCTTCCTATGTGAGGTTAAAACCCGATATGCAGGCACCGGCTATCGTTCAGGGTTTTATGAAAGCCAATTACTTCAAACCCCTCGGTCGTTGGGTTTTGACCAATGCTTTTCAGGCATCCTATAATTTCGATGTAAATGCCTTGACGGTTGGCTCATTGCCATATTCATTTTCGCGGCAGCTGGGATATGAAAGCCGATATGTTCGGGGTTATGAACCTTATGTGGCCGACGGTATGGGATTCATACTGGGTAAGACTGGCATCAGGAGGCCGGTTTATCAGCATGCCGGGAAAACGGTTCCCGGTATTTCAGCCCTTAAAAATTACCGCACACTGCCTGTTAGTGTTTGGTTTACTATCTTTGCAGATGCAGGCCGTGTAATCAAACCGGTTACATTGCCTGAAAATACCTTGAATACCCGCTGGATGAGCGGAGCCGGAGCCGGGCTGGATGTGATACTTTGGTATACTGCCATGTCTCGGTTCGAACTCAGCCGCAATCACTGGGGAAACTGGGTGTTTAATGTGTCTTTTGCAAACGCTTTTTAAGCATGAAAATAGGGGTATACGCCAAATCTGTCAGAGACCATAAGCATGAGTCGGGTTTTAACCTGTTGCTAGAAACCCTGAGCCGACGCGGGCATGAAGTGTGGTGTACCCAATCTTTGGTGGATTATGTGCAAATGCATGGTGGCACTGAGTTTAAGCTGAATACCTTTCAGCACCTATCTGCCAGGGAACCTTTGTTGGATTTACTGATTTGCGTGGGTGGCGACGGTACCATGCTGGATGCCATATCGCTGGTGCGCGACAGCAACGTGCCCGTGCTGGGATTAAACACAGGTCGCCTCGGTTTTCTGGCCGGAATTTCTGTAGATGGTATAGACAAAGCCATTGCCGATGTGGAACGCGGTAATTACAGCGTAGAAGGCCGTTCGCTGCTGCAGCTGGAGTCCAGTACCAAACTCTTTGATTATGCCTTTGCCCTCAATGATTTTGTAATTCACAAAAAAGAGACCAGCAGCATGATTGTGGTGCACACCTACCTTAATGGTGAGTTCATGAACAGCTACTGGAGCGATGGTTTGATTATTTCAACACCCACGGGTTCTACGGGTTATTCGCTTAGTTGTGGTGGGCCCATTATTTTCCCGGGCTCTGATAATTTTGTGATAACGCCCATTGCACCACACAACTTAAATGTGAGACCGGTGGTGGTGAGCGATAACCTCGTTATCAGTTTTGAAATAGAGGGCCGTGCCAGCAGTTATCTTACCTCTTTGGATGCCCGAAGCCAGTCTATTAGCGGTGAAACACACATGGCGGTACGTAAAGCCGATCATGAGCTGAAAATATTGCGCCTGCATGGCGATCATTTCATGGATACATTGAGGAACAAGCTCAGCTGGGGATTTGATAAGCGGAATTGAGGCAGTTATTCATCATTGGCTGTTTACTTTTTGTTTTGGGGTTGAAAGCCCAGAATATTCCCAATGTAGGAACAGACACTACCGTGGATGTGGCCTGCTGGAATACTGAATGGCTGGGTGATGCGCAGTATGGCCCTTCCAATGAGGTTACCCAGATGAAAAATGTGGTGGCGGTTATCAAGGGCATGGACCTGGATTTGTGGGGAATGTGCGAGGTGAGCAGTCCTGCGGCCTGGGATACGCTCAGGGCCCGGCTTCCCGACTATGATGGCGTGATTTCTACCTGGTCCCAGACCCAGAAAACCGCTTTGTTGTATCGTAAAAGTATGTTCAGGGTGCTCAATGCCCAGCACATTTTGGCAGTTTACGAACGTGAGTTTGCCTCGGGCCGCTTGCCGCTGGAAGTGATGCTGGAGGTGAGCACCGGTGTGAAAAAAGACACCATTTATGCCATAGTGTTGCATCTGAAAGCGAATACCGGCACAACGGCAGAAAAAGCGGAATCCTATGACTTTCGCAAACGCAGCAGCGAGGCATTGAAGGATTACATGGATGCT
>JBILTS010000065.1:0-11906 GCA_044371405.1 Bacteroidia bacterium | reverse complement strand
TTTGGGGAAACTTATTTCCTATGATTCACTGAATCTGGTCTGGCATCGCATGCTGATAACTGCAGCAGTTTATTTCTGCATACCCGCCGTATGGAAAGGAGTGTCTGCCTTGTCAAGAAAAGACATGCTGATTTTTATGGGAATTGGTGTGATTGTGGCCATGCACTGGCTCACGTTTTATGGCAGTATCAAACTTGGGAACAGTGCCAGCGTCACGCTTGCCTGTCTGGGTTCCGCCAGCTTTTTTTCCGCCGTTCTCGATCCGCTGATTAACCGCAAACCTTTCCGGATGAGAGAACTGTTGTTGGGATTGCTGGTCATAGCAGGAATTCTCATTATTAACTATGCACTGGATACGGACAAGACAGAAAGCCACCACTATGGTGCCGCTATCCTTACCGGTATTATCAGTGCAGCCCTGGCGGCTCTTTTCACTACCCTAAACAAAAAACATATCGAAAGGGCATCATCCCTTAGTATTTCCGCCATAGAAATGTTGTCGGGTGCCTTGCTGCTCAGTTTGGTTTTTCCGATGCTGGCAGATTCGAATGCCACCTGGATTCCTGAATTCAACCCACAAAACGGACAATATGATTTGGTGTGGATTCTTATTTTGGCCATTGTGTGTACCAATCTTACTTTTTATCTCGGAACCTTTGCATTGCAGGAGCTATCAGCCTTTACCGCCAACCTTTCCGTGAATTTGGAGCCCATTTACGGCATAGTGCTGGGAGCCATTATATTTAATGAACATGACGCCCTGGGGGTACAGTTTTATTTGGGAGCATCACTGATTTTGATTTCAGTTTTTATTCAATCTTTTCTCGAATTTCGCCTCAGAAAAAAACAGGCAGGTTAAATACACTGAAATGAAAACACTGGATGAAATTATACATGGCAGGAGAAGTCACTTTGTAAAGGAGTTTAACGGACTGCCTGTTCCAGGAGAGGTTATTGGACGTATGCTTGAAAATGCACGGTGGGCCCCCAGCCATAAACTTACACTCCCCTGGCAATTAAGGGTGTTTGAAGGTGCTGAAAAAACAGCCCTCTGCAATGCCATGGAAGCTTACTATGTTGAACACACACCGCCTGAGTTATTTCAGGACCGGAAACTGGAAAAAATCCGCACTTACGCTTTCAAGATTTCGCACATTATCTCCATTGGGTTTGTGCCATCCGGCAAAGTGCCCGAGTGGGAAGAACTGGCGGCAACCGCCATGGCGGTACAAAACATGTATTTAACCCTGGCAGATCATCCTCATGCAGCGGGTTATTGGACCACAGGGAATGGCGCCGGCACAGATTTCATGAAAGATAAAACAGGGCTTCCTGAGGCGGGCAGGCAACTGGGTTTCTTTTTTGTGGGAATGGTGGATGAAAAGCGCTACAAAGCCGAACGCCCTCATTAATAGGCCTTGGCAAATATCACGCGCCTGCTGCTGGGCTTGCCGGTAAGAATGCAATTGCCTGCCTCCTCCTGAGCGTCAAGCGGAATACAGCGGATCGTGGCCTTGGTCATCTCTTTGATTTTCTCTTCAGTTTCCCCACTTCCGTCCCAATGCGCCAGTGCAAAGCCGTTTCGATTTTCAACGATATCGACAAACTCGTCCCAGCTGTCGGCTTTCCATGTTTTTGAAGTTTGAAGCTCCATGGCCCTATTAAAGAGATTCTGCTGAATTTCGTCCATAAGTCCGGTTACATGCGCCACCAGGTTGTCCATGCCAATTACTTCTTTGGTTTTGGTATCACGGCGGGCCACTTCAGCTGCATTATTCTGTAAATCTCGTGGACCGATGGCAATGCGAACGGGCACCCCTTTCAGTTCCCACTCGGCAAACTTAAAGCCCGGCTTGTGGGTGTCGCGGTTGTCAAATTTTACGGAGAGCCCGGCTTTTTCCAGTTCTTTTTTAATGCCTGCCACCTTTTCGCTGATGGTATTCAGTTCTTCTTCGGTTTTGTACACCGGCACAATTACTACATGGATGGGTGCCAGCTTGGGCGGCAATACCAGGCCTTCATCGTCGCTATGCACCATGATGAGGGCGCCCATCAGGCGGGTGGAGACCCCCCAGCTGGTAGCCCAAACGTAATCAAGCTTGCTGTTGCGGTCCTGGAACTTCACGTCAAAGGCCTTGGCAAAATTTTGCCCCAGAAAGTGGCTGGTGCCCATTTGCAGGGCTTTTCCGTCCTGCATCATACCTTCTATGCAATAGGTATCGTCGGCACCGGCAAAACGTTCGTTTTCCGATTTCACCCCTTTGATTACAGGAACGGCCATGTGTTCTTCGGCAAATTCGGCGTATACATCCAGCATTTTGCGGGTTTCTTCCAGGGCTTCTTCCTTGGTTGCATGGGCGGTGTGGCCTTCCTGCCAAAGAAATTCAGCCGTTCTGAGAAACAGCCGTGTTCTCATTTCCCAGCGCACCACATTGGCCCACTGATTGATGAGAATGGGAAGGTCGCGGTAGCTTTGAATCCAGTTTTTATAGGTATTCCAGATAATGGCTTCACTGGTGGGGCGCACCACCAGTTCTTCTTCCAGTTTGGAATCCGGGTCTGCCATGAGGCGGCCGGGTTTGGAGGGATCTGCCTTTAGGCGGTAGTGGGTAACAACGGCACATTCCTTGGCAAACCCTTCGGCATTTTTTTCTTCTTTTTCAAACAAACTTTTGGGCACAAACAGCGGGAAATAGGCGTTTTGATGCCCTGTGTCCTTGAACATCTTATCGAGCTGTTGCTGCATTTTTTCCCAGATGGCAAAGCCGTAGGGTTTAATGACCATGCATCCTTTAACAGCACTGTGTTCTGCCAGATCGGCGTTTTTAACCAGGTTGTTATACCACTCGCTGTAGTTTTCTTCTCGTTTTACCTTTTCAAATGCCATGGATATTGGAAATATGGAATACTTTTTGTAACTTTGGTTATGCAAAGGTACTACCTAAAAAGCAGTACCAGAAAAACAAGATTACCATGAATGCTCATTTTGTTAAATCCACTTATTCTATTCTTACGTTTGCTATTATTTTAGCATCCTGTTCATCTGTAAGGCCGGTTGGCAAGGTCAATAACTATGATGATGCCTATTTCTCCACAGCAGACCTAAACGGAAAGGGCTTTTATGCTGAGGGCAGTATGCCTTCTGCAGCTACAGGGGAAGCTTCGGCAAAGGCCGGCAGTTACGGACAAACCTATTCTGATCGTTTGCGAAACTTTGGTGGCAGCAGTCTCCAGCCCACGCATAGTCCTGCAGTTATGGTTCAGCCATGCACACGTTTAGGCATGGGTTTTTCGCCATGGGGTGGCAATCCGTTCATGGGAAATCCAATGATGATGGGTAGTGCATGGGGAAATCCATGGGGCAGTCCATGGGGCAATCCTATGATGATGGGCGGACAGTCGTGGAACTCTTTTAATGACCCCTACTGGATGTATTACAACCAGATGTACAACCCCAATATGTACTGGGGTGGAGGTTCATTTGGCGGCTGGAACAATAATAGCTGGAACAATAACGGTTGGAATAACTGGTCGAACAACGGATCCAATAATGGCTGGAACAATGGCAACAATGGTTCGGGTAGTTCGTCTTCGGGTGGATTTATCAATAATCCTCGCCCTGCCTCCGGTTCAAGTGGCTTTTCAAATGGTGGATCAAGGCGAAATAATTATCAGACGGGAATGCCTGCTACACAATCCAACAGAAGTTCTGCCTGGAATAACAGCAGTCCGGCCCCTTCGAATAATGGTGGAAGCACTAATTCCAGAAGTTCAAACTGGACCCCCAGCAACAATACACAGCAGGGTTCGTTTAATGGTGGTGGAAGCGGTCGCTCATCCAATGCGGT
Organism: Bacteroidia bacterium; assembly: GCA_044371405.1. Taxonomy (GTDB): domain Bacteria; phylum Bacteroidota; class Bacteroidia; order NS11-12g; family UBA955; genus RGEC01. The sequence continues at coordinate 8,058 of JBILTS010000065.1, read as the reverse complement.
ACCGGGTACATCTGGTCGCAGGAGATAACAATTTATTAGATTAGATTAGATGAGGGCACTACTTGGGCTTATCACCCTTTCTTTTGGGGTTTTTACCTCGCTGTTTTCGCAGAGTGAATTTGACGCACTCCGTTACAGTACGCTCGGTTCGGGCGGCACAGCCAGAACCATGGGCATGGCGGGCTCATTTTCTGCCATTGGTGCCGATGCTTCGGCCGTGATGACCAATCCAGCCGGCATTGCCACATTCAGGCGCAGTGAGTTTAATGTGGGGGCACAATTTCAAAACACCATCTATAATGCCAATTATCTGGGTGAGAATGTGCGCGAGACGAGGTTGAACTTTAACCTTCCATCCATCAACTACATAAAATCTGAGATTAAGTATGATGCCAACGGCAAGCCCCGCAAGACAGGTTTGAGTGCGGTTTGCTACGGTTTTCACATAAATCGCCTGGCTGCGTTTGGCGGCAGCATGGCCTTTCAGGGAACCAATCGGTTTTCGTCTGTGACCGACTTTTTTGCACAAGATGCCAATGCTCAGGGAATGCCCAATCAGCTGGCGCAATCATCCTTGTCAAAACTTGCTTTTGATGCCTGGGTTATTGATTATGACAGGGGAGGAAACAGGAGTTACACCTCTGCTTATCGGGACAGTGTAAGAAACAATGATCAGGCCGGGGATATTGTGAGCCGGGGTGCCATTTATGAGTACCAGGGAACGGTGGGACTGAATTTCTCCAACAAGGTGATGCTGGGCATTGGTTTACTGTATTCATCACTTCGCTACAGCGAGGACCTGAGTTTACTGGAAAAGGATAACAGGCCGGTGAATCCTTCGGATATTCGCACGCAGGACCTGGCATCGGTAGATTATCAAAGCAAATTTACCGACCGGGGCGGTGCGTGGGCTGCACGGGTGGGAATTATAGTGAGGCCCACCGATCAGTTGCGTTTAGCGGCTTCTGTGCACACCCCCAGAACGTATACAATCAATAGCGAATATGGATATGCCATCGCGCCCAAAGGGGATCCCGGGGCTCAGGGTGACTGGATTGCTCAATACTCGGATCCTTTGAACACGTATAAGTACAAGGTCACCACCCCTTCTCGGTTCAATGCGGGCATAGGGTTCGTAATTCAGAAATCCTTGCTGCTGAATGCAGACTTTGAATTTTATAATTACGGGGCTGCCCGACTCAGTGCAGATGATGTTTTTACCTTTAATGCAGAAAACAGGGCCATACGGAGCAACTATCGCAATGTAACCAATGTGCGCATTGGAGCTGAATGGAACATGCCCAATCCTGACAACAAGGACCAATCCTATCGTTTTAGGGGAGGATTCGGCATTTTACCGTCGCCCTACAACCCCAATATTACCGGGTTGGATGCGACCCTTAAAAAGTCTAATACGGTGCTTTCCTGCGGCTTCGGATTGCGCGACAGGGATTATTATATTGATGTTGCCCTGAGCTCTCAGTCTGCAGGTGGATTTTATACACCATACCCTATTACAGATCCACAGTTTGCTTCCGAGAATCAGGAGCTCACCTTTAAGCGCAACAGGGTATTTTTAACCTTTACGCTGGGGTTGAATCTGGATTGATGATATCCATCAATTAATTTTAACCGCTTTGATAATCTCCTTGATTCAATTGTTATCAGCTTTTATTCTGTTGCACGCATAAAAAAAGGGAGGCCTAAACCTCCCTTTCTTATAATTGCTTGTTTAATTTTAGCTGCAACCCAGGCTGTTGCCACAGTTCAGGCATTTGTAGCATGTGCCGCTGCGTACGGTGATGTGTCCGCATACGTTGCAGGCGGGTGCATCGCTCTGTACCTCACGCAGGTGATCCTGCATGTTTTTTACACCACCGCCGGTTTCCAGCATGGCCGCATTTTCTGTGGCGGGCATAGGTTCGGGGGTAAACATGGGAACAAACTCGCTTACCACAGGGGCCTCAACCGCATCATTTTTGGTATAGGCACTGGGTTTCACCTGCACTAGGTCTTCGCGGCCCAGGTATTCATATCCGAGCAGGCGGAAGATATAATCCACGATTGAGGTTGAGTTTTTGATGTTGGGGTGACCTTCTACCATACCGCTGGGTTCAAAGCGGGTGAAGGCGAACTTGTCAACGAACTCTTCCAAAGGCACACCATACTGAAGACCCACGGAGATGGCTATGCTGAAGCAGTTCATCAGTGAGCGGAAGCTGGCGCCTTCTTTGTGCATATCAATAAAGATTTCACCAAGGGTTCCGTCGTCGTAATCGCCGGTGCGCACGAAGATGGTTTGTCCGCCCACTTTGCCTTTCTGGGTAAAGCCCTTGCGCTTGTTGGGCAGGCGCTTCTTCTCTACGATGTTGGAGAGCTGACGCTTGAACTTGGTATCGGGGCTTTCGTTCAGGATGCGTTTTGCGGCTTCCAGTACGATCTCCGGAGTCAGTTCTTCTGCGTAGCGTATAACGGTTGTTTCTGCTGCGGGAGTAGCATCAGACTTGGCTTCTGCCTTGTCTTCGCTTTCGCTTGTTTCAGATTTGTTGCTGAGGGGTTGGCTCAATTTGCAACCATCACGGTAGAGGGCGTTGGCTTTCAAGCCCAGCTGCCAGCTGAGTTCGTAGCAATCCTTAATGTCTTGCTCGTTGGCTTCATTCGGCAGGTTGATGGTTTTGCTGATAGCACCTGAGATGAAGGGCTGAGCAGCAGCCATCATACGGATGTGCGCAAAGGGATGAATGTAGCGCTGACCGATGTTACCACACTTGTTGGCGCAGTCAAATACATCGTAGTGTTCTTCTTTCAGGTGAGGTGCTCCTTCGATGGTCATGGTACCGGTAACGAAGTCGTTGCAGGCACGGATTTCATCGCGGTTGAAGCCCAGTGCTTCCAGCATGTTGAAGCGGGGGTTGTCATACTGCTCTGCAGTGAAACCGATGCGCTGCAGGGTTTCTTCGCCCAGAGAGTATTTGTTGAACACGAAACCGATTTCGAATGCCATGGGTGCTTCTGCTTCCAGTTTCTGCAGGTCAGCATCATTGAAACCTTTGGCTTTCAGGGTTTCGTGATTTATGAACGGCGCGTTCACAAAGGTCTGATAACCTTTGGCGTAGTTTACTATGGCATCAACCTCTTCGGGTGAATAGCCCAGGTTTTTGAGGGCAATGGGAACGGTATGGTTTACGATTTTGAAGTAGCCGCCGCCGGAAAGTTTTTTGTATTTAACCAGGGCAAAATCAGGCTCGATACCGGTGGTATCGCAATCCATGAGCAGACCGATGGTACCGGTAGGGGCAATTACGGTAGCCTGTGCGTTGCGGAAACCGTATTTCTCACCCCACTGCAGGGCTTTGTCCCAAGCGCTGCAAGCGGATTTCAGCAGGTAGTCGGGGCAGAACTTTTCGTCGATACATACGGGTTTAATGCCGAGGTTTTCGAATGCCAGGGGGGTGTTGTATGCCGCGTAGCGGTGGTTGCGGATAACGCGAAGCATGTGCTTCTTGTTTTTCTCATACATGCGGAATGGACCCTTAACGGCTGCCATTTCAGCACTGGTTGCATATGAAACACCGGTAAGGATAGCGGTGATTGCGCTGCAGATGGCGGTAGCTTCCTTGCTGTCGTAAGGAATACCTGCACACATCAGCATGCTGCCGAGGTTGGCGTAGCCCAGACCCAGGGTACGGTAATCGTAGCTCAGCTGTGCCACTTCCTTGCTGGGGAATTGTGCCATGAGCACAGAGATTTCCAGAACCGTGGTCCAAAGGCGTGTAGCATACTCAAAAGAACCCACATTAAACTCGCGGCTTTCTTCGCTGAAGAATTTACGCAAGTTCAGCGATGCCAGATTGCAGGCGGTGTTGTCGAGGAACATGTATTCGCTGCAGGGGTTGCTGGCATTGATACGACCACCTTCGGGGCAGGTGTGCCACTCGTTGATGGTGTCATCATACTGCACACCGGGATCGGCGCAAGACCATGCGGCAGAACCGATGGCATCCCAAACCTGGCTTGAAGGCATGGTTTTCATTACCTTGCCATTGCTGCGGGCAGTAAATTCCCAGTCTTCTCCGTTTTTCAGTTTATCGAAAAAGCGGTTGGGTATACGAATAGAGTTGTTGCTGTTTTGTCCGGAAACGGTAGCATAGGCGTCGCCTTCGTAGTCGTTGCTGTAGCCGGCATCGATGAGGGCAGCCACTTTTTTCTCCTCGTCTTTTTTCCACTGGATGAACTCCATGGCTTCGGGGTGATCGAGATCAAGGCACACCATTTTGGCGGCACGACGGGTAGTACCGCCGCTTTTGATTGCACCGGCAGCACGGTCACCAATTTTGAGGAAGCTGATCAGGCCGCTGCTGGTTCCACCACCGGAGAGTTTTTCACCGGCGCCGCGGATACGGCTGAAGTTGGTTCCCACACCGGATCCGTATTTGAAGATACGTGCTTCACGCACCCAAAGATCCATGATTCCGCCTTCGTTCACCAGGTCATCATCTACAGAGAGGATGAAGCATGCATGGGGCTGGGGGCGCTCGTATGCCGATGTGCTCTTCATGAGCTTTTCGGTTTCGGGATCTACGTAGTAGTGTCCCTGGGGTTTGCCGGCGATGGCGTAGCTGCTGTATAGGCCGGTGTTGAACCACTGAGGGCTGTTGGGTGCGGATTCCTGATTGAGCATAGAATAAACCAGCTCTTCATAAAATACCTGTGCATCGGTGGTAGAAGCGAAGTAGTTGTACTTTTCGCCCCACTGTCTCCAGCAATTGGCCAGACGATGAACAACCTGCTTCACGCTGGTTTCGCTGCCCAGACTGCCGTCGGGCTGAGGCACGCCGGCTTTGCGGAAATACTTTTGCGCAAGAATATCAGTTGCTACCTGGCTCCACCCCGCCGGAACCTCCACATTTTTCATTTCAAACACCACGCTGCCATCCGGTTTTTTTATGACCGAGCTGCGGTGGTCGTAGGTGAACTGGTCGAAGGGACTTACACCCTCAACGGTGTTTTGCCTCTTAAACTCGAGGCCTTTTGTGTTTACGGTAGTTTCTTGCGTCATATTTTTTTTATTAGAGGGGTTGTGTTTACCGAGCGTGTTTCAAAAACGGTCGGGAGTTCAAATGTATTTTATATGAAAATTTATTTCCGAATCGGCTTTTCCACAGGTTTGGCGGAAAGCCAAACGGTATGTGGACTTTAGCTTGTTGAAAAAGCGTGTATGCCTTGCTGTATAAGTGTTTTGTGAATTTTATGTTTCTTAAACCCTTGCGGGATATAGAAAAATTAACAATTTGTCAAATCAGCAAATTCTATTCTCCTAAATTACGCTAAAAAAATGAGAAAACCAAGTCTAAATAATGATAAAATGCAGTTTTCCAGGGCTGCTAATTTGGTTATGGTTTTTTCTGTGTTTCTTTGCAGTAGATGGCAAACATTCAATCATGGCTGGTTTCAAGGCATAAAGCGTGCAATAAAACGCTGGCAGTGCTTTTCGATCCAGATGATGATGCTGATTTGCGTGCTACTGTTGCTCAGCATGCCTTGAGGCATGGTGTATCTTTGTTTTTGGTGGGCGGCAGTCTGCTAACGGAGGGCAATACCTATCGATGTGTTGAAGAATTGAAGCAGCATGGAGCAGAACGGGTTGTGTTATTTCCCGGGAATGAGATACAGGTTGTTTCGAATGCGGATGCTTTATTGTTCATGTCTTTAATATCTGGACGCAACCCCGAATATTTAATTGCAAAGCAGGTAGCAGCGGCTCCGTTTATTCACCGTACGGGGTTGGAGACCATTCCCACAGGATATCTGTTGATTGAGGGTGGTAAAATGACCGCAGCTCACTACATAAGCCAAACCATGCCCATACCGGCAGACAAGCCCGAGATTGCTGCAACAACCGTTTTGGCAGGTGCCATGTTGGGTATGAAAGCAATGTATATGGACGCCGGCAGTGGTGCTATACAGCGGGTTTCATCCGAGATGATAGCAGCAGTGCGCAACATTTTTAATGGCGCATTATTCGTTGGTGGTGGGATACGCGATGCCCGAGCCGCTGAAACCGCCTGGAATGCAGGTGCTGATGTGGTGGTGGTGGGCAATGCTGCATTTGAAAATCCAGACACAGTAAGGGAAATAGCTGCGGTGTTGAATAAAATGAACGGCTCTAAAGTATCTATGTCTTGAATATTTGACGTTCCGGTGTATGTTTTTATATCCATTTAAAACCATTTGGCTTAAGACCTCCGCAGAGCGGCAGGTTCTGGCTGATTTAATTGTTCAGCAGACCTACCTAAGCGATGCAGATTATCGCAAACGTGATAAAATGGCCAAGTTTTTTTATGGAATGGTGAATGAAAATGAATTTATGCTGGAGAACATTGGCAATAACCGCATCCCGGATTTTTTTGAAGGCGACATAGTAGGTGTTGGGGAAGAAACTTATGTCAAATTAAAAATTGGAGCATTAAAACATTCCCGAATGTATTTTCTCTATTGGGCTATACTCCTTGTGGGGATTGTGTTTTGGTTCAGGGCTCTGTTTGGGATTGATACCGTTGACGCCGGGATTGCCTATGCATTCAGCGGAATTGTGCTCTTTTTATTGGGATACGGGTTTTATTTTTTAAGACAGTTTCATCTTAAGACAACTTCGGGCATTGATTTTTTCAGGGGATTGTTGCAGGCCGAATGGATAAGCATTCAGGATGTCCCATCCATCTTTAGATTATAAAACATGGTTAAATATTTTATCACTTACACTTTGTTCGTGGTTTTGGGTATTACCCAAAATACGTTTGCTTACAGCACAACACAACAAAAAGGATATACCTGTAATCTTTGCTGTGAAGTAGTTATCGACACGGGTAAAACAGAATTCAATCATCCTGCCGATACAGCAAAGCAGGCCACTGAGCAATATAACAAGGGATTTCAGGATGGCTTTAACAATTATCAGCCAAACGCGGAGCGGATAGTCGGGGTTTCTGTTTTGCTGCTTCCTATGGTTTCATTACCGGGTTGCATTTATTATTCATTTAAGAAGGTATCGGAAAAGAATATACCGGATTCCCGATACCAGACAAATTCAAATGTTAACTACCGCACTGGTTATGTGGCTGGGGCTTCCAAACGAAGGCGCGTGGCAGCATGGAGCTGTTTTGGAGGTGCAGTGGGGGTATTTGCCGGTGCAGGGACTGTGGTGGGTTTGCTGTATGCCGGTGGCAACGGTCAGTAGTTTAACTGAGTGCTTATTGCTGCATTCACGGATAACAGTAAATTGAATACGCTTTAGACAATGAACTTCCAACGGCCATTATTTCTGTTTTTATTAATGCTGTACGCTACTTTGGCTGTTTCACAGGATACCATTATTCTTAAAAACAACTCGCAGGTTATTGGCACCATCACTAAAATTTATATCCAAAGCGTAGAATATGTGAATTTCGGGGATACAACAGGCAGGCAATATTTCTCCTACCCAATTACAGAATTGCTTTTTATTCGTTATTCAGGCGGCCGAATAGATACATTTGGCAAGGTGATTCCACTGATGCTGGAAAATGACACCGGAATTGATCCCATAAAGGCCTATTTACAAGGCTGCAAGGATGGCAGAAAATATTATAAACCTACCAAGGAAAGGGTTTCCGGTTTGTCAGTTTTGGTTTGGCCTTTTACATCTACAGTGGTCTGTATTTATTATTTATTTAGCAAAGTAGATTTTGGGGATATGATGGAAGTGGAATATTTCCGGAATAACACCAGTCAGCACTACCGAAAGGGATTTAGAAGGGGGGCTTCACAGCGTCGCAGGATTGCCGCATGGAGCACTTATGGAGCCGGGGCCATGGTATATGTTGGAGCCGGGGCCTTGTTTAATGTAAATCTCTTAAAACTCGGGTTTTAATTTTTTTTTATGGTGAGTTCCTGTTTGCACTATTATTATGTCTTAAGGCATTAATGATGAATATTCCTTTTTGCCTTACCATGCATCAGAAATTAACGTGTTTTATTCTATTAAAATCAAAACGATTTTTGTAAATTTGTGATAGAATA
>JBILTS010000176.1:0-3557 GCA_044371405.1 Bacteroidia bacterium | reverse complement strand
CAACGGTACAAATATCATTTAGCTCTTCCGGTTTGTAGCTGCTGAAATCCAACAACAGATAATCTTTGGCAGGGTTGGGACGAATGTTGATTTGTGCTGCCGGCAAAGTGGTTTCGTTCATTTTGCCTACTGTAAAGGCAAAGCGGATGTGACTTCCGAAGTCGGCCCCGAAACGTTGTAAAATGCCGTTGGTGAGGGTGCGCAACTGCAAAAAGCCGGTTCCATCAGCGGTGTTGGCCCACCATTGCAAGCCGTCCTCATTCAGCATATAATTGGGATTGGCGGCCCCGGTATCCTGAAAATCCAGGGTGTAGCAACCTTCAGGCAGGTCTACCGTATCGCGATAGGTGATGCCGGCCGTAGGATACTTCTTTCTCGATTTAACCACCTTGCCAAACATGTCGCGGATTTCATAGCTGTTTTCGGTCGGAGCGTTGTTCATGCTGCAAAAAACCACGAATTTATTGGGTAACAACGGTGGCAGGATTCCGGTAAAAACAGTGGCAGTATTGTTGGAAGGGTTTTCATCAGGGCGATTATTTATCCATGCCACGGTTACCTTGAAGATTCCTGCGCTGTTGTTGCGCACAAAATCAGCCGGTAATTCCAGGGTATCCCACTGTCCGGGTTTTAAGCTGCCGTTCCAGCGGTAGTGTTTTTGCTGCAGGCCAGCCATGCCATAGAGAAAGTCTACGCTTTGTACCGAAGCACCACCGCGGTTGCGGATGATGATTTTGGGAGATCCGCAGGCCGGATTGACGCGTTTATAGCGCAATTCTTCATTGGGGCTGATGATATCTTCCACCACCACATCCAGGTTGTAGTTGGGTTTGCCGTATTCTACCAGGTAGGTGCTGAGCATGTAATTGGCGCCGCCGTTGTCGGTTTTGTAGCTCTCCATGTCCAAATCCATGCGGTGGGTACTGCCTGGTGTGGCGGCCACATCCAGGTTGTATTCGCGTACTTCAGCACCGGGACACCATCCGGCACGATCGTAGAGCCAGGTGCCGGCTTGCGGGAAAACGGGGTTTTCGCCGCAGTCATCGCGCCACACCCAGCTTTCATCGGCTACGGCGCCGTCCAGTTTGATGTAGCGTCGCTTGGGGCAGAACTCTGCACAGTTTTGGGGTTTGTCCATACCATGGCCTGTTTGCAGGATTTTGAAGCGCATCAGGTCGGTTTCTTGCCCCAGGGTGAAGGTGTCTTCGGGCACACGGGCATCAAAAAGCGAATCATTGCCATAGCCCACGCTGCGGGTATAGAAGCGGGTAATATTCTTCACATCGCGCCAGGGTGTGCCTTCTATGAGGTTGAAGTTGAGGGAAATTTCCCAGCCGCGGTCGTGGTTGGCTTCATAGCCGGTATGTTGATACATGATTTGCACGCTGTCGTGTAGCAGGTGAGCAAAGTCGGTGATATCAAAAACCCAGGTATGGTTCCAGTTTTGGTCATAATAAAATCCGTAGGGGGTAATAAACCGCATGATTTCCCAGCCCAGACTGTCTTTGAAGGTGCCGCGGCGGTTGCAGAGATAGATATAGTTCAGGTAATCCCATTCGCCGCATTTTAGTCCAGGTGCGCATTTGAAGGTGAGCTCGGCGTAAACCTTTTGGTATTTTACATCGGCTTTGGGAAACACGCCCCAGCCATAATATTTGGTATTTCCTACGCCTGGATTTGTTTTGATAACCACTTTGTTGTGGGTATTTACACGAACGGTATCTCCGGGTTTGGACCAGAGGGCGGTGATGATCAGTAAAGAAAAAAGGGTGGTAAGGGTTCTTCTCATCGTAGTGCAAACTTAATGAAAGAATGATTAATGAAATAATGCAGGAATTAGGAAATGCAATGGTTTAATGGAGATTTTTAATGAATGAAGTAATGAAATAATGAAATAATGAAGGAATGAATGAGTTTAAAGGGTCTGTTGGTTTATTGGTTTAATAGTTTAGTGATGACTTTTTAATGAAGGAATGAAGGAATGAAAGAATGAAGGAATGAAGGAATGAAGGAATGAAAGAATGGAAAAATGAAAAAATGAAAAATGAATGAATGAAAGAATGAATTTAATGGTCTATTTGTTTATTTGGGAAGGGAATCGGCTCATAATGAATGGAAATACGGCTCAAAAAGAGGGTAAAATGAGCGGAATGTTGCAGTTTGGTGAGCTGATAGGGCTGAAAGTGCTCAGGCAGCATGATAAATTCGGTTGGTTGTAATATATTTGCAGTCCCATCGGGCCTATAGCTCATTCGGTTAGAGCAACTGACTCATAATCAGTAGGTGCTTGGTTCGATCCCAAGTGGGCCCACCAAAGAAAGACGCTTTGAAAACGGTGTCTTTTTTGTTTTACATGCAATCACTTGTAAAACAACTAGAAATAAATACATTTGCTGTATGAAAAAACGCTTCACCATTTTCACCACCACTTTATTGCTTACCGCTTTAATAGTAAGCTGCGGCAAAGAAACCCAAAGCTCTACACAGGGTGGGGGTATGTTTAAAGTGAGGGTTACAATTACGCCACCATTAAACAATGGAGGTGCGATTGGAAATAGTAATACATTTGCTGTTTTGTTACCAGAAAATTACCAATGGAATGGGTATTTACAATCTTCATCTTTGTCTTCTTGGCAATCACAAGAAATATCTGTTACAAAAGGACAGAATGTTCAGACGAATTTAGCAATTAATACATATTTTGATTTAAAGTGCAGGCAAGTTAAGTTCGAAGGTATACTCAACGGTAATGTCATAAAAACTATAGATCTTGAACTAGGTCAAACTTCGATAAGTCCACCTGTTAATTGCAAAGATCAAGTCACAGGAACTTATCTTTCAATAAATTCTATCATACCTTAATCCTTAGTTTTTAAAATTATATAATTGTTAATCTGCTGACTGACTTTTATTAACAGTGTCTTTTTCTCTTCCCCTCAATGGCACCATTCATTGAAATCATAAAATAAAATCAATAATAATAGTATAAAGATTTTATAAAAAAAACTCCGTAAACGATTTGTTTTACGGAGTTTTTTAATGGATAATGGTGTTGCCCTTATTTCAGCACAATTTTCCGGGTTTCAACGATATTGGATTTGGGATCTATAATATAAATATAGTACAGCCCATTGCCTCCCCAGGTGCTCAAATCGATATAGTCTGATTGCTTGGTAATATTTGTTTGATATACGCTTTGTCCTGTAGCATTGGTGATTTTTAAAGTATAACCGCTCATCAGTGCATAATTTCCATAATTAATATTGATATGAGTGCTGGCCGGATTGGGGAATACTTTAATGGAATTTAAACCGGGAGGGGTTGTTCCGGATATTTTGGTTTTGATTACCAAAGTATCGGTAACTGAGATATAGGATGTGTCATATACCTTCACGATGTTGGTATCGTATCTGGTTACCACACATGTGTCTGTGATGTAGATGGTGCCTACATTGGAGGTGTCAATACAACTGCCCGATACGGTAATGACCCTAACGGGTTGTTTATGTTCAGACAATTCAACTTTACTTATTTTTAGGTTTGCAGTATTTACGCCT
>JBILTS010000175.1:0-3560 GCA_044371405.1 Bacteroidia bacterium | reverse complement strand
ATGATTTAGTTCCACGTGAAAACATATTGTGATTGATAAGTTGTGTTGAAAGCGGTTAAAAAAAGTATAGGTTTTAAACCGATATATTCAATAATAAAAAGAATAAAACAGTACAGACAACGCTTAGTATTAAAAAAAAAATACCTTATAAATAAAGAAACACAGGAGTTTTATAAGTATTTTTAAGTATAAAATTTATATGTATTCCACATATCCACACAGATGTATTTATATGTATTATAATACTTTTTTTAAATGAATAGTTTTATATTATTATTAGGGATGGGGATAGCGGGGGAAAAGATGATGTAAGAAAAAACCAAGGTTATTTTTACTTTTGTAATCACAATGCTTGAAGAAATTGAGAAAATAGAGAAAGAAACCGCTGCCCTGAATTTTGCAGATGCAGAATCTTTGGAGCAGTTTCGATTGACTTACCTTTCATCAAAGGGTAAGATTCAGGTGTTGATGGATGAATTTAGAAATCTCCCCGGAGAGCAAAAAAAATCGGTAGGTAAACCTTTGAATGCCCTAAAAGCACGGTTGGAGGAAGCATTTAAAACAAGTAGAGACCAGCTTTCTAATGCTGCAGGTGGTGAGCTTAAGTATGATATATCATTACCTGTGAATGGAAGGGATACAGGTAGCTCACATCCGCTGAAAATAGTAGAAAACGCTTTGTGTGATATCTTCTATTCATTGGGGTTTGATATTGCCGATGGTCCCGAAATAGAGGATGACTGGCATAATTTTGGTGCCCTTAATTTTGCCGACGATCACCCTGCCAGGGATATGCAGGATACTTTTTTTATTGGAAATCACGTACTGAGAACCCACACAAGCAGTGTGCAAATAAGGGAAATGGAAAAAAGAACGCCTCCCATACGACTGGTAATGCCGGGAAGGGTTTACCGGAATGAGGCCATCAGTGCGCGGAGTAATTGTTTTTTTCACCAGATAGAAGGAATGTATATTGATAAAGGGGTGTCTTTTGCTGACCTCAAACAAACCCTGTATTATTTTGTGCAGCAATTTTTTGGAGAAGGAACCCAGGTAAGATTTAGATCAAGCTATTTTCCGTTTACAGAACCCAGTGCCGAAATGGATATATGGGCAGGAACTGATACAGAAGAAAACCGCCGACTAACCAAAGGCACCGGCTGGCTGGAAGTATTGGGTTGTGGTATGGTGCATCCCAATGTTTTAAAAGCATGCAACATAGATCCGGAGGTTTATCAGGGTTATGCTTTTGGAATGGGAATAGACAGAATAACCATGCTTAAATATGGTATATCTGATATTCGTGATATGTTTCACAACGACGTCAGGTTATTATCACAATTCAGAGGGCTGTGAAAATTTACTTTAGCAGCGATTTTCATTTGGGTGTGCCCGACCATCAATCAAGCATAGCAAGAGAAAAAAGCATTTGCCGCTGGCTTGAAATGGCTGCAAAAGACGCTACAGAAATTTACCTCATGGGAGATGTGTTCGATTTTTGGTTTGAATATAAAAAAGCAGTACCAAAAGGGTTTACGCGTTTGCTGGGCACCATTTCATCCATAACAGACAGGGGCATTCCTGTTACCTTGTTTAAAGGAAACCACGACATGTGGATGTTTGGATACCTTGAAGAAGAGTGCGGTGTAAAAACAGTTTCCGATGAATTAATTATTGAAAGAAACGGAAAGAAATTTTTTCTGCACCATGGAGATGGACTTGGCCCGGGTGAAAAGGGATATAAAATACTAAGACGTATTTTTAGAAGCAGATTGTGTCAGCAATTATTTGGTTTTTTGCACCCAACCCTGGGTATAACTATTGCAAGTGGTTTGAGTAGGAAAAGCCGTATACAACAAAAAGGAAGGTTTGAAACCTATATGGGGGATGATAAAGAATATCTAACCTTGTTTGCCACCGCTTACCTACAAAAACAACATATCGACTATTTTATCTTCGGACACCGCCACCTGGCACTGGATGTAGCGGTAGGACACAATAGCCGCTATATAAACCTGGGCGAATGGATGCACCAGAAACAATATGCTGTTTTTGATGGAAACAACGTGCAGTTGCTTGCCTGGGAAAAATATTTAAAATGGTAAACCTGTTAGCACTGGCCACATCTTTTGTGTTTCCACCAGCACCGGTAGATACACTCCCATTTTCCGGGCGCATTGCTGCAGCAGACATAGACGTGAAAGGGGCTGTTTATGTGGTGGATTCTGCCTACCGGTTTTGTAAATGGGGCATTCAACAAAACAGCATCTGTAACTCTGTGGCTCAATATGGCGAGGGCGTGATGGTGGATGCCGACAACCCCATGGAACCCATGTTGTTTTTTCAAAATACCGGTATGTTAATTATAACAGACAACCAACTTAACACCACGGCAGCCATTTCTTTATTTTCTCAAAACAACATAAAGCCCGGGGGGTTTGGAAGAGCAAACGATGGCATGATTTGGATATTTGACGACAACAGCAGTACCCTAAAAAAAACAGATCGCAGCGGAGCTGTAGTTCAGGAAAGTATGGTGCTGTGTGCCAAAGGTAATACCAGCAGAAAAACCCAACCCATATTGGATAATGGGCGTCTTATTGTGTTAACCACACCCCAAAAAACAACCCTTGTTTTAAACATGAACCTTAATATACTGGCCGAACTGCCCGAAAAAGAAGGCGTGTGTGCAGATTTACTTGGAGATCGGCTGCTTTTGTTAAATCAGGGAGAAGCGTGGCTGTCAGAACCATTTAACAGCAAAGGAAAAAGAGGGCCGGCCGTAAGAGAAAAAACAAGTGTAAAAACAGAGGGAAAATTGCTGGCGATTAGGGGAAACAAACAGTTGACAGAAACAGAAGGCGGATTAATTTTGCAAACCCGCTGATGTTAGACAAACTAGAAGCCCTGCACGCAAGATTTACGGAAGTAGAACAACTACTCAGCAGCCCTGAAGTTGTGGCGGACAGAAAAAGGTTTACCCAATTAAACAAAGAATACAAATCCTTACAACCGGTTTCACAAGCATACCACAAGTATAAAAAATTCACTACAGAACTTCAGGAAGCAAGAGAGATTCTTAAAAACGAAAAAGACAAGGATTTAAGGGAGCTGGCCAAAGAGACCGCTGATGAAATAGAAAAAGAAATGCCGGCACTGGAAGAGGAGGTTCGGCTGATGCTATTGCCCCGTGATCCTGAAGACGCAAAAAAAGCGGTTATTGAAATACGCTCAGGAACCGGCGGAGACGAAGCGTCCCTTTTTGCCGGGGATCTTGCCCGCATGTATCAGCGCTACTGTGATCAAAAAGGATGGATGGTGAGCGTTGTGGACGAGATTGAAGGAAGCATGGGTGGTTATAACAAAATTATTCTTGAGGTAGATGCCGAAGACTCATACGGCATTTTGAAATACGAGAGCGGAGTGCATCGGGTGCAGCGGGTTCCGGCCACCGAAAGCCAGGGGCGTGTTCACACCAGCGCAGCCACAGTTGCAGTAATGCCCGAGGCAGAGGAGTTTGATTTTGAACTGAGAGAAGCGGATGTAAAAATGGAAACAGC
>JBILTS010000174.1:0-3584 GCA_044371405.1 Bacteroidia bacterium | reverse complement strand
TCAACTTACAAGGCAGCCGGAACATTCACCAACGGAGACAGCCGCAGCCAGACAGGTACGGCTGTGGTTGGGGGAAGTACCCGCTATTATATCGGTCATACCGGAACGGGAACTGCTACGGTGGCTACAGATTCTACTACCTGGAGAATTACCTGGAAAGCGCCGGCAAAAAATGTAGGCAACGTTACATTCTGGGTTACCCTAAACGTTACTAATGGCTCCGGTACCGGTGGTGATTACATTTACAGTAAATCCTTCACCTTTTCTCCAAGCACATCTCTTCCGACTGCTAAAGCTAAAATTACCACCGCAAACATTTGCAATGGCAGCAATGTCAACTTCTCTGCAGATGTAACAGGATCACCCACATCATACAGTTGGTCATTTCCATCCGGAACTCCATCGGCCAGCACATCTGCAACACCGGCTGTCAGCTATGCAAATGCAGGCACATACAGAGCATTCTTAACGGTGAAAAACAATAAAGGACCCAGTCGGGAAGACACGATATCATTCACCGTTAAAGCCAGACCCGGACAACCCACTATAACCCCGGGTTCAACTCAGAATTTATGCCAGGGCGATTCGGTTACCCTTACTGCCTCATCTGCCAGTGGTGTAAATTATACCTGGAATCCAGGCGGCAGAACCACGCGTTCCATTACGGCCAAAGCAGCAGGTACCTACACTGTTGTCGTTACCAGCACCGTAAATGGTTGTAGCAGCGCGGCATCACCCGGCGTTTTGGTGAATGTAAACCCGCTTCCGGGCATCGATGTATCAAGCGACAAAGACACGCATTGTGCCTCCAATTCCATCAAAGTTATGGCCAAGAGAACCAATGCATTTGCAGATAGTTTTTCCTTCAAGGGTTCCAAAGGATCTTGGAGTAAAGATAGCATTGATTTTCAGAGCCGAACAGCCGGAAAACAATGGTTGATTGCATGGGCAAAAAGTAGCAAGGGATGTTTATCAGTAGACTCAGTTTCTGTGGATGTAATATCAAAGAAAACGGCTCCTGTATTAACAACCGGCAATCCCACCATCAAAGGATTTACGGTTAACTGGACATCTATTTCGGGTGCTACTGGCTACAGGGTTAGTACAGACACAGGCAAAACATTCATTGTTCCCAGTTCAGGTAATTTAGGGCTGAGCCATTTGGTAAGTTCGCTTAAAGGGGGAGAAGCGCTGATGGTTAAAGTGAAAGCCATCGCCGGTGACGCCTGTGGCGAAACTGAAATTGCATCAATTACCGGCACTGCCGATACCTGTAAGGCTATTACATATGCGCTGGCTCTTCAAAAAAGCAGATTGTGTGCACAAGAAAAGGCGAATATTACCATAAAAGGTTTGAGAGGCTTGAAATATGGAGTCCGATTAAACAATGGAATGGTGACAAAGGATACCATTTTAACACCGGTTTTCACCGGTACATCCCAATTTGTGATTGATGTAATTGACTCAATGAAACTGGATTGTGGGTTTACCACCAAAAAATTCATGATACATGAAGATACAGTGCTAGCGCCAATAACCAGTCTTAATGATGCATCCGAAATTAAAATCTGTTCTAATAAGTTGATTGAAAATCTATTTGTTCAGGCGCAATCGGCTAAGTTTCAAGACTCAGTGTTATGGTATAAGAATGCTAAGAAAGTTGGTGAGGGTTTGAGCTATACATATGCTGTAACCAATGGAGATGTTATTTATGCTCAGGCCAAAAACAAAGGCGGATGCACAGCTAATTCTAAAAACTCCACCATCACCATACAAAAATTGCCCAATGCCGGTTTCTCCTATTCAAACAATGGTAGTATTTATCAGTTTAATGCTTTAGCAGTAGGAGATAAGCACACCTGGACAGGTCCGGTGAATATTCCTTCCACTTCAGAAACCGCCACGGCAGATTTTAAGGATTTTCTAGGTCAGACGGTAAAAATAAGACATACCATACAGCTAAGTGGCTGTGAAGCTTCCGATTCGCAAACAATCAGTATTGCAAATCTGTCTAAGGTAAACCTTCCAATGGAAGAGATTCAATTGTTTCCCAATCCTGCAAATAGCAAGCTGCTATTGTCAGGTATTGTTGGCCCTGTTTACATAAATATATCAGATCCCACAGGCAAATCAGTACTTCGCATTTCATGTAATGTGAACAAAATTGAAATTCCAATAGATAACATTCCGGAAGGTCAGTATTTTATGACGATTTCAAACTTGGAAAACAGAAAGGTGATACCTTTTACCAAGATAAAATAAGAGCAGATTAAAAAGATAAAAAGGCCTGAATTTATTCAGGCCTTTTTATTTTAGTGGGAGCTGAGGGGTTCGAACCCCCGACTTGTTAGTCGGGATGCTCTGAACCTTTGCTCAGCAAAGCCCCTATTCGTTTTTTACTTTTCCATTTCTTGACTTCCCGTTCTCTGCTGTATGCTTCCTCTTTTGTCGCAAATGTTTCACTGTAGACCAACAGCCAGTCCTTGGCTTTTGCTGTGTAACCCCGATGATTGCTAAGGTGTTTTGCGAGGCGTTCTTCCATGGAATCACAGGTGTGGCCTATGTAATACTTATCCAGGGTATTTGAATACAAAATATAAAAACAACATGCCATAAACAAAAAACCCGAACATTTGTCCGGGTTTTGGTGGGAGCTGAGGGGTTCGAACCCCCGACCCTCTGCTTGTAAGGCAGATGCTCTGAACCAGCTGAGCTAAGCTCCCAATGGGAGTGCAAATTTAAGATATTATTTTTAGTCTGGCAATATTTTTTAAAAGAATTTGCAAAGACAATCACCGAATCAAATTAATCGAACCACTCACTCTTTTCTCAGTTTTGGTTTCCTCATCATAGCAACGCAGATAATAAAAATAAGTTCCTTCAGGCAGGGGAGTGCCTTTATTCATAACTTTCCCGTTCCAGTGTTCTTCGGATGGAAGACCATATTTTGCCACACAAACGCCCCACCGCGAGTATATCTGCACATCAAGGGTATCCCAGCCGGTGTAGTATACCTTCCAAACATCATTTTTTTCATTTTCATCAGGTGTAAAAACATTGGCAAGTCGCAAATCCCTGTCGCCGCAGTCCTTGAACTTAACATTTATGGTATCTTTAACCACACAACCCTGTGTATCTATAATAGTAAGTATTGCCTTTCTGTCTGCAACAATGGTCTGCAAGGTAGAGCCGGATCCGTTTTCCCAGCTGTAATCCAAACCGTTAATTACCGGCAATTGTATTTTATAAACTGCTCCTTTGCAGGGTTGGGTATCCTTCGGCAAAAAGAAATCAGGTACTCCTGTCACCAGAACATTTCGTTCTACAGTATCTGATGGGCATACACCTCCGATTTTATTGATCATTTTTACTTTGTGATAACCATTGCTGCCAAAGCTCTTCCAGATTGGATTTCCTGTTGCAGTTTGTCCGTTTTCAAAAAGCCATGTCAAATTATTTGGATCAGCACCGATTGCAGCTATCTGTGCTGCCTGATTTGCGCGACAAAGTGGGGAAGGGGCTATTGAAAAATCTCCCCTATTGTTGGTAAGTGAAGCTCCAACGCAGGTTGAAAATGCTTCAAA
>JBILTS010000173.1:0-3595 GCA_044371405.1 Bacteroidia bacterium | reverse complement strand
GTGGAATACCTCAATGCCATTGAACACATTGACAATACCCTGAAAGAAGGCCTGGAAACAGGCAACCTGGGCATGGTCAAAGCCCTTATAGAAGAACTGGGCATCGTGTGTCCGGTAAGCGGCTCCAAAAACTGGACGGATGTACGTCAGTTCAATCTCATGTACAGCACCCAAATGAGTGCGGTGGAAAGCGGTGAGGACAGTCTGTATTTGCGCCCGGAAACAGCCCAGGGGATTTTTGTGAATTTCCTGAACGTTCAGAAATCTGGTCGTGCCAAAATTCCCTTTGGCATCGCACAGACCGGAAAGGCTTTCCGCAACGAGATTGTAGCCCGCCAGTTTATCATGCGTATGAAAGAGTTTGAGCAAATGGAAATGCAGTTTTTCTGCAAGCCCGGCACCGAACTCGAATGGTATGCTTACTGGAAAGATCAGCGCCTGAAATGGCACCTGGCACTGGGAACAGATAAAAATAGCTACCGCTACCACGACCACGTGAAGCTGGCCCACTACGCCAATGCAGCAGTGGATATCGAATTTGATTTCCCTTTCGGTTTCAAAGAGGTGGAAGGCATTCACAGCCGCACCGATTTCGATCTCAGCAAACACGAGGAGTTCAGCGGTAAAAAGCTCCGCTATTTCGATCCCGAAACCAACGAAAGCTACATTCCTTATGTGGTAGAAACCAGCATAGGACTGGATCGTATGTTCCTATTGGCTTTGTGCGCCGCGTATCAGGAAGAAGCTGTGGAAGGTGGTGAAGTTCGCACCGTGCTGAAACTGCATCCCGCCCTGGCGCCCGTAAAAGCCGCTATTTTGCCTTTGGTAAAAAAGGACGGTTTGCCCGAAATGGCCGAGAAGATTTACAATGACCTGCGTTTCGATTTCAAACTCTACATCGAAGACAAAGACAGCATCGGTAAAAGATATCGCCGCATGGATGCCATCGGCACGCCTTTCTGTATCACGGTTGACCATGACAGTATTGCCAATGAAGATGTAACCATCCGACACCGCGATACCATGGAACAGCGTCGCGTGAAAGTATCCGAACTCCGCGATATTCTTTCCAAAGAAACCGGCATGTCTGCCCTACTGCAAAAATTAGCCTGAATTTAAAAAATGATAACCATCGATCAGTTCAATTTCAGTGGTGAGAAAGTACTCATCCGCGTAGATTTCAATGTGCCGCTGAACGCCGATTTTCAAATCACCGACGATTCGCGCATCACGGCAACACTACCTACCCTCAACAAAATATTGGGTGATGGCGGTTCTGTCATCCTGATGAGCCACCTGGGTCGTCCCAAAACCGGTCCGGAAGACAAATACAGCCTGCGTCATATCCTGTCGCATTTGTCCGGCTTGCTGGGCAGAAATGTGAAATTTGCCACAGACTGCATCGGTGCAGAGGCCGCGGCCCTGGCTGCCGGTTTGGGAGCAGGAGAGGTGCTGCTGCTGGAAAACCTGCGTTTCTACAAAGAAGAAGAAAAAGGCGACCGCGATTTTGCCAATAAATTGGCAGCCATGGGAACATTCTACGTGAACGATGCCTTCGGGACCGCGCACCGTGCGCATGCCAGCACCGCTATCATAGCGGATTTCTTTCCGGGTAAAAAGGCCTTTGGT
Source organism: Bacteroidia bacterium (assembly GCA_044371405.1). Taxonomy (GTDB): domain Bacteria; phylum Bacteroidota; class Bacteroidia; order NS11-12g; family UBA955; genus RGEC01. The sequence continues at coordinate 1,966 of JBILTS010000173.1, read as the reverse complement.
TACGTGATGGCCCGCGAAGTGGAAAATGCCGATAAGGTGATGAAAGCACCACAGCGACCGTTTACGGCCATCGTGGGTGGTGCCAAGGTTTCCGATAAAATTCTGATTGTAGAAAACCTGCTGAACGTGGCCGACCATATCATCATTGGTGGTGGCATGGCTTATACGTTCTTTAAAGCTCAAGGCGGCCAGATAGGTAAATCGCTATGCGAAGACGAGCGACTGCAAACCTGTATTGAAATACTGGAAAAAGCCAAAGCCAAAGGCGTGAGCATTCATCTGCCTTCGGACTCGGTGATTGCCGATAATTTTGCCGCCGACGCCAACACCCAAAACTGCGGCAGCAACGCCATCCCCGATGGTTGGATGGGCCTGGATATTGGAGCCGCAGCCTGCAATGACTTTAAAAATGTGCTGCTGAACAGCAAAACCATCCTCTGGAACGGTCCCATGGGCGTATTTGAAATGGATGCCTTCAGCACCGGAACCCGCACCGTGGCCGAGGCCGTGGCTGAAAGTACCCAAAATGGCGCCTTCAGTTTGATAGGAGGAGGTGACAGTGCAGCTGCCGTTCATAAATTCGGTTTTGAGCAAAAAGTAAGCTACGTGAGCACCGGTGGCGGCGCGCTGCTGGAATACTTCGAAGGCAAAACCCTTCCGGGCATTGCCGCGGTGGTTGGTTAAAACGCTAGAGGCCCCGCTTTTCTTCCTCGCTCAACAGTTCACATTGCTTCAAAAAAACCTTCATCACATCCCACATAGGATGCTTTTTGTCAAGATGAGACATAATCCAGGCTTTATCTTCTTTGGTGTGGTAAGTAATGCCCAAAATGGCCGGAACCCGGCTCTCAAAACTGAATCTTAAAAAACGTACCTCCAGATTTTGAGGTGAAATAGTGACTGCATTATTCAGGATTTTGGCAGCTTCTTTCGCTTGAGAAAACCTTGTGGAGGGATTCCATCCGTGCTTGGCTTGCAAAGCCATTCCCATGGCATGATACGCCATCAAAACACCATTGGAACCATGATTTCCTGTAATTCTTACCAGTTCGTCTGCCTTTGCAGACTGCTCAACAGCCATTTTATACGTGTTTCGCACAAAGCTTATTTCTGCATAACCCGAAAACAATAAACTTACCACGCTCATCCACAGCATGATATACTAACAAAAAACTGGAGATTCGGTTTTACAGCCAGCCCCTGCGGCGGAAAAAGAAAAGGGTAGAAATGGATGATAATACCATCAGGCCTATGGCAAACCAGAAACCATACCGCCAGTCAAACTCTTCGGTGAATTTGAAATTCATACCGTATATGCTGGCAATCAGTGTGGGAGGCATGAAAATAACCGAGGCAACCGTAAATATCTTGATGATTTTGTTCTGTTCAATGTTGATCAAACCTAAAAAGGTGTTCTGCATGTATTCCAGTCGCTCAAAATTGAACTTGGTGTGCTCAATCAGTGAATTGATGTCTTTAATTACAACACGCAGTCTTTCGTATTCTTCGCCCACAAATTCCTGGCTTTTCAAAATGGCAGAGAGCACACGCTGTTTGTCTATCACATTCTGGCGAATTACCATGGTTAATTCCTGCAGTCGCGAAATAGTCAGCAGTACGTCCTCGTCGGGTCCTTTGTCAAATGTTAGTTCCCTGCTTAGTTTGCCTACCTGTCTGCCCAGGTTTTCCAGCAAGTCAGCGTCATTGTCTACATCGGTTTCCAGCAGGGAAGTCATGATTTGTTTTCCGCTGTGGAATAATCTGCCGGACATTTTTATTTTCTTCACACAATCCGAGAAAGTACCCAAGTCGGCATCGCGGTAGGTAAAGAGCACATCATCCTGAAGAATGAAAGAAACAGCATGAGAAATAAATGCCTCGCCACTGTTGTCAAATTTCAGAAAGTTGCTGTTGGCAATAATTTCATCGTCGGTTTCAAAATAGCGCGACGAGCTCTCAATCTCTA
>JBILTS010000064.1:0-12089 GCA_044371405.1 Bacteroidia bacterium | reverse complement strand
TAATTAGTAATTCAAATAGTAACTGTGGTAATCCAGGTACCTCTGCAGCCGTCACCATAACTGTTAATTCTTCATTGTTCACAGGAAATTCTATTTCAGGAACTGATTGCGTTAACGGTGCCCCCGTTCTAACCAATAGTGGAACGCTTTCAGCATGCTCCCCGGGTTCATATTCATATAGCTGGGAAAACTCAGGCAGTTCTTCCGGTCCCTGGGCAAGTATTCCAAATTCTAATTCAGCTGGTTACAATGCCCCTACAGCCATAACATCTACAACCTACTACCGTCGGGTGACAACCTGCAGCGGATCCGGTTGCAGTGCTGCCACTGCTGCGGTTGGTATTTCTCCCGGTATAACCGGTAATCAAATACAAGGCAGTTACAGTATTTGTAAGAATGCATCCGCATCTGCATTCAGTGTTTCCGGTTTAGCAGGCGGTACAGGCAGTTACTCCTACCAATGGCAGTCTGCACCGGACCTTTCAGGCAGTCCGGGTGGCTATGGCCCTGTAGGAACCAATTCTAGTTCCTACACACCTAGCACTTCTGCTGCCGGTACTACTTGGTATCGGGTTGTTGTTACATCTGGTAATTGCACATCAACCAGCAATGCGAGTCAGGTTACAGTAAACGACCTGCCAACCATTAGTGCAGGTAGTAATGTGTCTGTTTGCCAGGGCTCATCTGTCACGCTCACTGCTACAGGTGGTTCTACTTATTCTTGGTCTCCCAACAATGATTTGAATGTAACTTCCGGTGCAGTGGTCATTTCAACACCCACAGCTACACGAACCTATACTATTACCGGCACCGATGCCAATGGCTGTGTCAATACCGGTACAGTAACCGTTACATTAAATACCTTACCGACTGCACCTACCAGCAATGGAACTACCACCAGCAATCAATGCTATTCAGGCAGTGTGCCCAGCATCGATTTAAATACTACATTTATTACGGGCACAGTAAGCAGTCCATTGGCGTATCAGTGGTTTACAGAAAGCACCAATCCACCTGTATCTGCCCCGGTTACTAACCCTACCACTACTGCAGGCACTTATTACGCATTTACCAGAAACACCAGTACGGGTTGTTTTTCATCCACTTCGATTACCGCAACCCTAAATTATATCAATAATGCAGCTCCGGTTCCATTGACGAATAGTTTTACGGCCTGCTCTCCGGCAACCTACAACCTGCTCAGTGCTGAACCTACGGCACCTTCAGGGACTACCTGGGAGTGGCAAACGAGTGCTACTTACAATACGGCCAATGCAGTAGGTACTCCAACTGCAGTAAGTTCCGGAACCTATTATTTGTATGGAAGAAACAGCACCTGTACCACAGCCAGTGCTGCTGTTACGGTAACCATAAATTCGCTGCCACTTTCTTCGGTTACGGTAAGTGTTGAAGCTGCATGTTACCCAAACAAGGTGAATATTTCTGATAATTATACCAATACCGGTGCTATTTATCAGTGGTATACGGTAAATAGCAATCCTTCGCCAGCCACTTTGGTTACAGATCCAACCAGTGTGGGTGGAGATTCCGGGACCACCACAGACTATTATTTATATGTCACCAACCCCACCACACTTTGCAGATCGAGCAGTGCGGCTGCTGTAGCGGTAACCATCAACAAAAGACCGAAATTGAACATTGCATCCCCCGCATTGTCATGTGAAGGGTCTTCGGTTAACATTGTTGGTTCATCAAATCTTGCCGCTACTTACCAGTGGTATACAGTTAATACAACCACCGGATCTGCAACCAGTCTCTCCAATTCCAGTCCGTATAGCAACGTTACCACCAATACATTATCGGTGAATCCAACTACAGGTTTGAGCAGTAATTTGTATTATTTCACCGCCACTTCTTCTACCGGCAGTTGCCTTTCTACTTCCGAAATGGCTCCAATACCCCTGCAGACCAATGTTGCATGTGCTACACAGCCATCCAGCAAATTTGTGGCATCGTTGCCGGGTGGAACCTATTTTGATTTTACAGTAGATGATTTCAATGCTGAAATTCAGTGGCAGGTATCTACAAACGGAGGAAGCAGCTGGAGGAATATACTGGGAACGGGTGGCAATAATGCGACATTGTATTATGGATTCAATACAACGCGTCTTGACCTGTTAACTGTTCATGACAGTATGAATGATTTCCAGTACAGGGCCATTGCAAGTACCAGTCCTTGCCCTACCGGATGCACCACCAGCATAGCCACACTAACAACACCTATCAGCTTGCCGGTGAGCGGCATGAAACTGGTAGGCACTAAGACAGGGCAACACCTCGAGTTAAGGTGGTTTGTATTGTCTGAAGAAGATGTGCAGTATTATCAGGTAGAGTATGCCGAAAACGGCAGGGATTTCGTTCCCATGGGTAAGGTGTTCGTGGCTAATCCCTCGTTTACCTCCCGTTCATACAACTATCTTGTTCCCCTCAAAAAAGGATATTACCGCATACAGGCCACTTCGGAAAGGCTAGCCTCTGTATACAGCAATCTTTATTGGTACAACGCTACCGATGTTATCAAAACCGGCATCAACCCCAATCCTGTGCAGGCAGAGAAAGGAATCATGCAGCTATCGGTTTCGGGCGTAGACCATGAAATTCCCTTTAAGGTGAATGTTCATGGGGTAGACGGACGTTTGATACAGTCTGCCGAAATGATGATGCAAACCGGCACCCATGCCTTCCGACTCAGCGAAAACGCGCTCTCTGGCAGCATCGTTATTCTTAGCATCGTTCACCCCGATCTGGGTGTGATTGAACGCCGAAAGGTCGTAATACAGCACTAAGCAACCCTCTGTTCATAATAAGAAGGAGCCCGAAAGGGCTCTTTTTTTGCTGGTTGATAAAAATAATTAATAAATATCTACGAAACTTAGGTTAATTAAAAAGCGTAGAATATATTTGCCAAAAATACACATAAAAAAACACTTCGATTTTATTAACTAGCTATGAATCAAATAAATAAATTTAATAGTCTTAAACATCTATATTTCTACACAGGACAGGTATTTTGTAGAACAATAGCCCTCGTCATGTTTGTGACCTGTTTTATGCCCGATGGGTTATCTCAGAATTGTGCTACAAATGCAGGACTGGATCAGGTGATATGTGTAAATCAGTCACTAAACCTTTCAGGGGCTGTGTATCAGCCCCAAAGCAGTCCACCGTTTGTTCGCTGGCGGCAAATTTCAGGTCCGAATACAGCAGTTATCAGCAGCCCATCTGCAATAACTACACCGGTTACCGGCATTATTCCGGGACTGTATATTTTCGAACTTATCAATGCGTGCACCGTCGATACGGCCAGGGACAGGGTCGCCATCAACGTATTGCAGCAAACCCCTACCGTATTGGTGGGTAAGGACACGCAGGTTTGTGGTCTTTCTGCGGTGAATCTTTCGGGTACCATCCCGGGTGCCGGTGTTACAGGTACATGGACGGTTACCCCAACCAATGGAACATTCTCCAATATAAACAGCGCCACATCTACGTTTACGCCTACCCACAACAGCACGGTTTATACCCTGCGTTGGACCCTCAGCAATGGTGCCTGCAGTACTTCTAATACCATGGCTGTTAAGGCGGTGGGGGCTGTAACTCCGGTTAGTGCCGGTGCGGATTTTACAGTTACCTGCAATGGTCCCTCCACGGTTTTGAACGGCTCCAATCCGGGTTTGATGCCGCCACAATCTGCACTGTGGACCTTTATCAGTGGACCAAGCACCCCCATTTTCAACAATCGAAATATTCGGAACCCAACGGTCAATGGCCTGATTGTGGGTACGTATGAATTTAAATATGAAGTATCGGGTCCCTGTGCATCAGGTAATGACAATGTTTTAGTAACTGTGGGTAATGTCAATGTTCCACCCAATCCGGGAACTAACCAGACCTATACCAATTATTGCACGGTGAGTAGTTCCACCACTGAAGTGCTGACCGGTCTGCCATTGCAAACCGGTGAGACTGCCAAATGGGTTCAGGTGTCGGGCACGGGAGTTACCTTTTCTCCCAACGATTATGAAAGTCAGGTTACTGTAGGCAATCTGGTGGCACCGTCCAAATCATGGTATTTTACCTACACCAAAACATCCAGCAACGGATGCGTTAGATTCACAAACCATAATGTGCACAGGGTGGATTCTTTTACCGGATTTACGGTGCCTTCCACCATCAGTCCTGCATGCAATGCCAATGCGGTTTTTGATGTGTCATGGACCGGATTGTCTGCCACGGTGAGTGAAGGACTCACCCGAACGGTTACCTTTGTTTCCGGGCCGCTTGTGCCCACGGGGACTCCCTCTCGCAGTGGTCTTACCACCTATTCTGACCGTTGGACCATTTCAAATCTCACCTTACCTGGAACTTACGTGTACCTGGTCAGTTATTCTAATCGATGTGGAAGCCGAAGCGCTTATATAACCATCAATAACAGCCGAACCCCGGGTACGGTAAATGCAGGATCAAACATCATTGTTCCATGTGCCCAGACCTTTACGTTTCCGACTGGATTTTCTGCCGCTCCGGGCGCATTATCCTGGGTACAGGTTAGCGGACCGAACACAGCAACCCTTGCCAATACGAATTCTGCCGTACTCAGTATGAGCAACCTCGCCTCGGGGAGGTATGTGATGCGCCTCAGTAACAGCGGTGGTGCTAACTGTTCCACCCGATCCGATACCATGGAGGTGATTGTACCGCAACAGCCCACCACAACGGTTAATCTGGGGCCCGATGATACGGTATGTGCAGGAAGTTACAGACTCACCGGCACGCAGCCCACATTTGGTGAATCCGGAACATGGACGGTTTCACCTTCGGCAGGTATAACTTTCTCTCCCAATAACCGAAATCCCCGGGCCTATGCTGTGGGGCTGGATACCAACAAAGTATATACTTTCACCTGGACCATCACCGGCGCCTGCGGTTCCAAATCAGATCAACAGATTATAACCACATTAAAAAGCACAGCTCCAGCCATTCCCAATGCGGGCACCGACCAATGTTTGGGTAGTGCCTCCACTACTGCTACGCTGAATGGCAACAGCAAAGGCACATCCACATCGCTTTGGACTGCACTGACCCCAGGATCTTCCATAGTCAGTCCTTCCGCTCAATCTACAACTGCCAATATTTCGGGCGGAACCGGAGTTTATCATTTTGTATATACTTTCACGGCAACCGGTTGCGACGCATTCTCCGATACAGTTTCTATTAGCATTAATCACAATATCACATCGGTGAATGCCGGTGCTGATAAAAGTTTTTGCGGTATTTCATTGCCCGCAAGCAGTTCGGTTACCGCTAACGTGGCTGCCCCTGCGGGTGCAGTTTCAACATGGTACCAAACTTCGGGCCCGGCCGCTGCAAGTATCGCTACCCCAGGAAGTATTTCCAGCAATATCACCCAGCTGAGGATAGGAATCTATGAATTTACCTATGCCATTTCAGTGGGAAGTTGTAATGGGGTACGGGACACCACTCAAATCGTAATAGCCGATCCGCCAACGGTTGCAAATGCGGGCCCGGATCAAAGTATTTGCGGCACCGGGGCAGGAGGCACTGCAATTGCCACCTTAGCCGCAAACACACCTGCATCTGGCGCTGGGATTTGGAGTATGGCCAGTGGTCCAGGAAGTATCACCTTTTCTTCTCCATCCGCTCCGGCGGCTGTGGTTTCTGGTCTGATATATGGTACTTATACCCTTGTTTGGAATATCACGCCAGCCGGTGGCGCCGGTATTTGTCAAACCAGCAGCGATACCATGATTATAACGGTAGTGCCGTCTGCCTTTGCAGGAGACGACCAGGCGGTATGTCAGGTTTCTAACATTCAACTCACCGGAAACGCAAAAACAGCTGGTACATGGACTTTGGTTAGCGGAAGCCCTGCACCGACCCTGACCAGTAATTCGCCAAATTCATCAACAGCAAGCGGATTGGGTCACTCAGCCACAGGCAACGGTTATGTTTTCCGCTATACTTTGCCTGTCATCGGCAGCTGTCCTTCCACGTCTGATGAAATTACCATCACCAACTATTCACAGCCGTCACAGGCAGACGCGGGCAGTGATGTGGAAATTTGCCATAATCAATCATCAGTAACGTTGAACGCAGTGGTTCCCACCATTGGGAATGGTTACTGGACCTATGTTTCAGGGCCGGGCACCCCGGCTACTGGGTCGGCCAATAATACATCAAATGATACCAATCTGTTAAATCTATCAGCGGGCGTTCATACTTTCAGATTCAATGTGGTTACTCATCCCACGGCCTGTTTGGTTTCTACAGATGATGTGCTGGTCATTCGGGAGCGATCGGCTTTTGCCGGAAATGATACTGCTGCATGTTCGCCGGATTCCTTGTTTTTAAATGCCTCAAGCGCAGTATTTAACAACATGAACTGGAGTGTATTAAGTGGTCCGGGTACACCGGTGTTTTCCAATGCCACCAATCCCCTCACGAGAATAAAGAATTTGTCGCCGGGGGTATATGACCTTCGATTTAGCATAACAAATCCGGTGGGATGCCCTACCAATACTGATGATGTGCGACTGACAATCGATGAGAAAATAGTGGGCCTGCAGGCGGGCAGAGATACCCTTATTTGGGTGAATAACAGTGTTAGTTTGGGTAATTCCACCGCCATTACAGGGGTTTCATACCAGTGGTCGCCGGCCACGTTTTTAAACAGCACCAATATTAGTAATCCGCTATTTACGGTAGGATACAGCCCTGGAACTTATATTTATACGGTCACCGGAACCCGAGGAGTCTGTGTGGCTAATGATCAGGTTACTGTCTCGGTTCAGGGTTCGAAGATTAGCGGAACTGTAAGGAATGATGCCGAGGGTAATCGCGACAATGATGTGGACGGGCCGGGATTTTCTAATGCAACTGTGAACATGTATCTATTACAAAACGATTACATAGTGAAGAAAACAACGGCTTCCAGCGTCAATGGAACCTACGATTTTTTGGATATAAACACGCAAGTTGAATACGTAATTTTTGCCACACCCCTGAATTACAATATTGGAGATAAAATAACCTATAATTTTTTTCTTCAATATGGTCCAACCGGCGAAGATTACGGGATAAACAACCTTTCCGGCACTGGTTTGGATTCTGCTGTTGGCGATGCTTTTGTTAAAGTAAAGTCCGGCAATGCTTTTGTAACTGAGGTGGATTTTGGGATGAATTGGCTACCTGTAGCAAATCAAGCTAGATTAAACAATGTGTTGAACAGGGGTGGTACTTACAAACATGATGCTCCCATTTTAACCGGAAATGATGTGGAGGATGGCCCCCAAAATGGCAACAGTCCATAAAACGATACCCTGAAATATCTCAGCAAGCCCCAATATGGTACTGTATATTATGACAATATTCCAGTTGATTCGGGGACAGTAATTCCCAACTTCGATAATAGCAAGCTGAAGGTTGATCCGCACTTCGATGGCGATAAAGGATACGTCCTTTTCTGGTGGGGGTGGAAGGATCAGAGCGGCATGCACAATTCCATGTTTTGGGGTCTTGCGGTTATGACGTTTAAATATATGTACGCCAGTTTCAGGTTGTATTCCGATGGTGATGCCCTGCATGATGGTCAAATTGATGGAAATGCCATTGGTTCCCTGAGAGGTCAAAAAATTTATTCATATTTGATTGATGAAAATACCGGATTGGTTATCGATACCTTACATGTAAGAAGAGCTCCATTTATCACCAAGTTCGAATCTATCAATGCATATTATCCATACAGTATAAGATTATCAACGATATCAATGCCTAAAGATGGTCCCCCACCTACAGAATTTGGTGTGCCCAATGGCTGGCAGCTCATCGGCGAACAGTATGGCACTGCAAATAATGCCGGAACAGGCATAGAATCCGGATCCCCGGATGGAAAAATTCTTGTTAATACCCTAGATACTTGGGTTAACAACATACGATTTGGTGTAAATTATAAAACACTGGCGCACAGAAAACGCTATGCTATAGATCCAAACAGCGTTACCGGGCTTACGGGGCGGCCCCGTTGGAGCTTTACCCATTGGTTGCCATTGTATAACAGCTCCGGTAATACCGATACCAGTGTGGTGCAATATGGCACAGGCATGCTACCTGGGCGGCTTTCCGGTTACGATCTTGAAGATGGCCGTATACGTGGACTTACGGGTAGAGCGACAGCCAAAGTGGCACTGCGAAACCTGCCGGATACAGGCAACGCACTGCTGCAATATGAAAGCGGAGGAACCGTTTATCATTTTCCGCCTGTGCCTGCTGCATCAGATCCATCTTATATATTCTGGGATCCAGTCAATAATCATTATGTAATACCTGACTTTAACCCCGACAATCTCAAAATGCTGCTTAAAATGGCCTACCAGGATTCTACCTCTTTTCAGTATGCCTATGTAGATAGTACCAATACACTTGGCAGTTTTACTCCTTACACGCTGGGCTATATTACCCCGCTTCCCATAGAGTTTAGCATGGGAGGATGCCTGCCAAAGGACAATGGAGTGATGCTTTCATGGACCACTTTTAATGAACTCAATTATCATGCTTTCAGTGTGATGCGGAAATTGCCGGGTAATTCAGATTACCAAAAAATAGGGGAGGTAAAGGCCAAAGGATACGGGCAGGTCACCAGAAATTATCAGTTTTTTGATGCCATGTCGGAGCCGGGGACTGTTTACAGAATCGACGTTCATAAATCAACCGATGAAATATGGCCTGCGGGACTTTGTGCCCCTCAGCTTTCAAAACCCTTGTCGTTATCTTCCGGTTTTACCGTATTTCCCAATCCGGTGCAATCCATTTTGAATATTATTATTGAAAATGAGGAAGATACAGAACCTTCGTGGCGTCTGGTTAATAGCATCGGACAGGATTTGTTTATCAATGATAAACTATTTAGAAGCGGAGCCACCACTTATTCTCTGGACATGTCGGGATTCCCGGCAGGGTTATACACTTTGAGGTATTTGACAGAAAACAGCTCGGGAATTGTAAAAATCGTGAAGCAGGATATTGCCCATTAATGGGTATGAAGCTGACTGTTCTTTAAGAGCACCAATGTGTTTTACTGTTGGAAGTTATATTTTGTACAGGAAGCCCAAACCCAGCACCCAAGAGTTCTGCCAGGCGTTTTCTCCCGGGCGTGAAAGGTCTTTGTCGAAAATGCTGATCAGGGTGTAGTTGAAATTCAAATAGCGGGTAAGCTTTACCGATACTCCCAAGTCCAAACGGCTGTCTAGCGGACTATTATTTCGTTTGAAATTATAAGGAATGAACCCCAGGTAATTGGTGCGAATTAGAATCTGTTTATTGAAATTAAATTCACGGTTAAAACCTGTTTGAACCTGAAAACCCTCTTCGCTTCTTATATATTGTCCTTTATTTACCCCGGCAATGGTATTCTGGGCTCGTTTTTCATATAGGGACTGGTTAAGCATGAAGGTTTGTTTCAGTGAAAACAATGCCAGTCGGGCATAGAAGCGCTCTGATGGTTTTGCTTCAAAGCCGAGGGCAGACATGAGTGAGCCCTGGCTGAGAAAACTGCTGACCAGGCTTTTTGTTTCTCTTCCATTCGCATCCTTGGCGTAATTGTAGCCCGGAAGCAGCTGTGTTTGAAGGTTTAATCCGCCAAAACCGCTTAACCAGGGCACCCTGGCAAAAGAGATTCCATATTTGCTGTCGATAAATACGTTGTCAATGGTCTTGCGGGTGCTTCTGTACTTATTGCCGAAATTATCGGACATGGTGCTGGAAATGGCACCGGCATTGATTTTTAGAATATTATCCCAGGTTTGACGTTGGTATTTTACATTGTAAAATGCCCGTATATAAAAGTTGCCGCTTAGGTTGTTGGCAGCGCCGCCGCTCCAGTTGGGGCTGGTGCCGGATAGGGCAGTGGTGGCCCCCAATTCGGCACCCTTATTGATAATTCGAATCGAGTCTGTGCTTTGTATGGAATCTGCGGTGAAGTTGCCCTGTGCCTTAGCAGATAAGGATAAACACAATATCAGCAGGATATACCGCAAAGTCGGTTTTATTCTTTGTCTTTGATGATGACTTCTTTGGTTCTGTTAATGGCCTTTACCATAATGAATAAAACCGCAGAAATAATAACAAAATTCAGCACAGAGGCGATGAGTTTGCCATAGGTGAATGGCCCTGCAGCCAATGATTCTATGTTTTTAAAGTTGCCAATAAAGGCAATAATGGGCATAATGATATCGTTTACGATGCTGTCAACAATTTTCTGAAAAGCACTGCCAATAAGCACAGCCACTGCTAAATCAATGACGTTACCCTTCTTGATGAATTCTCTAAACTCTGAAATAAATCCCATAAGCTAATTTCCTGCAATTTAATGCAAGATTTATCATCTGTAGCTGATTAGGATGCAGCGCTGTTTTCTGTCAGCACTTTCTTTACCAGATCGGCTGCTTCTTTCAACACAATGGCACTGAACACTTTCAGACCACTTTCATCGATGATGCGCTTTGCCTCTTCTGCATTGGTGCCCTGAAGGCGCACAATGATTGGAATTTTAACATCACCTATTTTCTTGTAGGCCTCAACTACGCCATTGGCCACGCGGTCGCAACGCACAATCCCGCCAAAAATATTAATCAGGATGGCTTTTACGTTGGGGTCGCTCATGATGATGCGAAATCCGGCTTCCACGGTCTCGGCGTTGGCTGTGCCACCCACATCGAGGAAGTTGGCGGGTTCACCTCCGCTCAATTTGATGATATCCATGGTGGCCATGGCCAAACCTGCACCATTCACCATGCAGCCCACGTTTCCATCGAGTTTTACAAAATTGAGGTTATATTTTCCTGCTTCTACTTCGGTTGGGTCTTCTTCTGCAATGTCACGCAGTGCCGCATAATCAGCGTGGCGGTAGAGGGCATTGTCGTCCAGGTTTACCTTGGCATCAACCGCAATGATGCGGTCGTCGCTGGTTTTTAGCACAGGATTGATTTCAAACATAGCGCTATCGGTTTCATCGTAGGCTTTGTAAAGGGCGGTTACAAATGCCACCATCTCTTTAAACGCCTTGCCTTCCAGTCCAAGGTTGAATGCGATTTTGCGGGCCTGGAATGCCTGGAACCCCACAGCCGGATCTATCCATTCCTTATGGATTTTTTCGGGGTGCTGTTCGGCTACCTCTTCTATATCCATACCACCCTCGGTGGTATATATGATTACGTTCCTTTTGGTTTGGCGGTCGAGCAGCACGCTCATGTAATATTCCTTGGGCTCTGAAGGGCCGGGGTAGAACACATCCTGAGCCACCAGCACTTTGTTTACCAACTTGCCGGCAGCACCGGTTTGAATGGTTACCAGTGTGCCGCCCAGAAGGTTTTGTGCAATCTCTGCTGCTTGTTCCGGCGATTTGGCTATTTGAACACCTCTATGCTCGGTTCCAACAATTTTACCTTTACCGCGCCCACCGGCATGGATCTGGGCTTTGATAACGCACCAGTCGCTGTTTAATTCGCTTTTTACCTTACGGGCAGCTTCCATGGCTTGTTCGGGAGTTTCTGCAACAAAACCGCCCTGAATGGCCACACCATAACTTTTTAGTATTTCTTTGGCTTGATACTCGTGAATGTTCATGCTTGTTTTTCGAGTTGCAAAATTAAACTTTTTATGCTGTCCTGCCCGTTTTTTATTATTAAGTTATCCCAAAAAAAGAAAATTTGCCGTAGGTTTGAAGTGCGATGGTAGCATCATCCCTCATCAGTGCGAGAAATATCAGAAAGAGTTATGGCAAACTAGAGGTTTTGAAAGGGATAGACCTAGAAATTAAAGCTTCCGAAATAGTTTGTATTACCGGTGAAAGTGGTGCCGGAAAAAGTACCTTGTTGCACATATTGGGCACACTTGATAAACCGGATGCCGGTGAGCTGTTTATTAATGATCAGCAAGTTAATAGTTTAGAAAGTAACCGATTATCTAAATTCAGAAATCAAAACCTGGGTTTTGTGTTTCAGTTTCATCAGCTTCTTCCCGAATTTTCTGCCCTTGAAAATGCCTGCATGCCT
>JBILTS010000063.1:0-12254 GCA_044371405.1 Bacteroidia bacterium | reverse complement strand
TTAAACCCCTACAGTCCCCGACTATGTGAAAATATCAATAATCACACAAACAGGACAACAGTTAACAATACCATCATTAGCCCTAACCCCGCAGGCGATTTTACATGGGTTACTGCAGAAAGCGTAGTTAATGGGAAAATCTACAACAGCGCCGGGCATCTTGCGGGAAGTTTCACCGGTAATCGGATTGACCTGTCGAAACTCAAACCCGGTTTATTTATCCTGACATTTGAAGCAGACGGCAAAACCCGGAGGGAAAGACTCATAAAACATGAATAAAAGCCATGAAGCTAAATTTTTGGCTAAAAGACAACGATTTGTAATGATGTTAAATAAATCAATACAAAAAAAGCCCGGCTACCCGGGCTTTTTCATGGATTGTTAAGATTGATTAGTGCGCCGCAGCGTAAAGCTCAGCCACCTTTTTCCAGTTAACCACATTCCACCAGGCATTGATGTAATCCGGGCGGCGATTCTGGTAGTGCAAATAATAGGCGTGTTCCCACACATCCAGACCCAAAATGGGTGTGCCTTTTACGTCGGCAATATCCATCAGTGGGTTATCCTGGTTGGGAGTGCTGGTCACCACCAATTTTCCGTCGTGTACCACCAACCAGGCCCATCCTGAACCAAAACGGGTGGTAGCTGCGGTATTGAACTGTTCTTTAAAAGCTTCAACACTGCCAAAAGCAGCGGTAATATCAGCATGCAGCTTGCCCTCGGGGGCTCCGCCGCCGGCAGGGCTCATCAGTTGCCAAAACAAACTGTGATTCCAGTGACCGCCGCCATTGTTGCGAACAGCCATGCTGTATTTGCTCACATTGGCCATGAGCTCCTCCAGGGTTTTGCCTTCACCGGCATTGCCTTTCACGGCATTATTCAGGTTGTTTACATAGGCCTGATGGTGCTTGCCGTGGTGGATTTCCATGGTCCTGGCATCAATATGGGGCTCCAGGGCCGCAAATTCGTAGGGAAGTGATGGTAATTCAAACATAATTGTGTGTTTTATTCAGGTAACAAAGTTAAGCAAGTTTGGTTCGTTGTGCACATACCCTGATTTTTGCAGTCGCCATGCCTGCGACCCTCGATATTGCGCAAATCATAGAAATAGCAGCCGTCGTTTTTTCGATGGCAGCTGTGGTGCTTGCCATAAAGCCATACACCGCAAACTGGCCGGTAACCATGGCCGGAACCCTTTTATACGCCTGGATATTTTTTGAATGCCGACTTTACTCCGATATGGTTTTGCAGTTCATATTTATTGGTATGCAGGCCTTCGGCTGGTGGCAATGGTCGCAGCATAAAACCTCTTTAATACCCATATCCTCGCTCACTGGTCGACAGTGGCTGACAGAAAGCATTGTTTTTTTGGCGGCCTGGGGGCTGTGGACCACAATGCTGATTACTTTTTTACCCTGGTTATCGGTACTATTAGGCATTCCCATTCCACGGCCCGCCATTCCCTGGCTAGACAGCTTCACCGCCTCACTCAGCGTATGGGCCATTACCCTGCAAGTGCGCAGAAAATGGGAAAACTGGGTGCTCTGGCTGCTGGCCGACATTATTTATATTCCCCTGTATCTTTCTGTGGGCATACCCTTAACCGCACTGCTTTACATGGTATTCCTGCTGCTGGCAGTATTCGGTCTGCGCTCATGGTATCGTCAGCGGGTGTGAAGTTTTATCCCTATTTTTGCATGGTATGTGTGAATATTGGGTTTACACAACAGCTATTTTATTGAAATAATTATATGGGATGTTCATCTTGTGGTACCAAATCGGGGGGCGGCTGCTCGCCTGCCGGTTGCAAAAGCAACGGTACCTGCGGCACATCAGGGTGCAATGCCCTGAATGTATATGACTGGTTCAGGGATATGGAGCTCCCTGATGATTTTGTGCCATTTAACATTGTGGAAGTGCGGTTCAAGGGATCACGCAAGGAGTTTTTCAGAAACACAAACAACCTTGACCTCTATACCGGCGACTACGTGGCTGTGGAAAGTTCTGTGGGCTATGATGTGGGCACTGTTTCAGCCACCGGCGAAATCGTGCGGCTGCAGTTAAAAAAATACAGGGTACAGGAAGATTCCGAACGCATTTTACCCATCATTCGCAAAGCATCAGACAAAGACCTGGAAAAAAATGATGAAGTAAAATTAAAAGAAAATGCCACGCTCGAAAGAGCCCGCACCATTGCTTTCCGCCTCAATCTGCAAATGAAAATCAGCGACATTGAAATTCAGGGCGACGGACGCAAGGTGATTTTCTTTTACACCGCAGAACAGCGGGTAGACTTCCGCGAACTCATTCGTCTTTATGCCGATGAGTTCCGCATGAAAATTGAAATGCGCCACATCAGCTATCGCGAAGAGGCCTCGCGCCTTGGGGGTATTGGTGTTTGCGGAAGACAGCTTTGCTGCAGCACCTGGCTCACAGACTATAAAATGGTAACCACCGGTGCAGCCCGTGTGCAGAACCTCAGCATCAACATGGAAAAACTGGCCGGGCAGTGTGGTCGCTTGAAGTGTTGTCTGAATTATGAGCTGGACCTGTATGTGGAGGCCCTTGATAAATTTCCCAAAGCCAAAATGGTAAAGCTGGAAACAGCTACCGGTGCGGCCTACAGCCGAAAAACCGATATTCTCAAACAGCTGATGTGGTTCAGCTATGACGACAGCCCCACATGGATTGCCCTGGCCGTAGACAAGGTGAAGGAATACATGGAAGATAACAAACAGGGAAAAATTATACCTCCCCTGCAAGATGTTGCTGCTGCCAGCCAGGTGATGGAACAGGCCGCAGCACAGGCCCCTGAGTTCATTGGTGGTTCCGAACTGCTGGAAGACAGAGAAATGGAAGCAGAGATCCGCAAAACCCGGCAGGAAAAAGGCCGCCACCAGCACCCACACAACAAAGGCGGACAACACCGCAATCCCAACCAGGGCGGCAACCCACAAGGCAAACCCCACCACCGGGGTCCTGACAACCGCGGCCCCAGAAGGGATAACAGGGGCCCCCGCCCGCCACACCAAAACCGGGGTCCCAAACCTGACAATCCGCCAAAATCATAACCTGTACTTGTTCTGTTTCGGGCTATGTGTTAATATTGATACCCCAATTGCCAAATCCGCATGATAGCTCCGGTCATACATTGGTATTTCAAGCAACGCCATCAGGACATTCAGCTCATGGCCTCCAGGCCCCAGGATGCGCAGGATGTTTGGTTTGAATATCTGCTGGACAAAGGAAAAGACACGGCATACGGAGAATCCCTTGGATTTAAAGACATTAGAAATTACGATCAGTGGCGAAAAATGGTGCCGGTGGTTTCCTACGAGGATCTGAAACCCTGGATAGAGCGCACCATGGCCGGCGAACAAGGTTTGCTGTGGCCGGAAGAAATTACCTGGTTTGCCAAAAGCAGCGGCACCACCGGCAACACCGCCAAATTTATTCCCATTAGCTACGAAAGTCTGGAAGACAACCACTTCAAAGGCACCAAAGACATCCTTACCCTTTTTTGTACCGAAAATCCTGAATCAGAAATGTTTCAGGGCAAAGCCCTGCTCATCGGTGGCAGTCATAAGATTAATCAGCTCAATACCCGCGGTTATTACGGCGATTTAAGCGCCGTACTCATCAACCACATGCCGGTTTGGGCCAATTTCAAATCTACCCCCGATCTCAACATTACCCTCATGGACAACTGGGAGGAAAAGGTGGAAAGCATGGCTCAGGCCACCCTGCATGAAGATGTAACAAGCATCAGCGGCGTACCCACCTGGACATTGGTGTTGTTTAAAAGAATTCTGGAAATTACCGGTAAAAAACACATGCATGAAGTGTGGCCAAACCTGGAACTTTTCATTCATGGCGGCGTGAGCTTTACCCCCTACCGAGAGCAGTTTAAACAATTGCTCCCCAGCCCCAAAATGCGCTATGTGGAGACCTACAATGCCAGCGAAGGATTTTTCGGGGTGCAGTATAATTCCGCAAGCTCAGACTTGTTGCTGGTAACCGACCATGGCGTTTTTTATGAATTCTACCCTGTCAACGAAGGTCCTGAAGCGGCCATACCACTCAGTGAGGTAAAAGCCGGTGTCAACTATGCCGTACTCATTACCACCACCGGCGGACTGTGGCGATACAACCTGGGCGATACCATTCAGTTTAGCAACACCAATCCATATTTATTCAAAATATCCGGACGCACCAAACTGTATATCAATGCCTTCGGCGAAGAACTGGTCATCGAAAATGCCGATACCGCCATTGCCGCTGCTGCAAAAGAAACCAGCTCCGTTGTGGAAGACTACACGGCCGCACCCGTATACATGACCGAAACCGAGCCCGGGCACGAGTGGCTGATTGAGTTTTCCATACCGCCGGCAGACCTCGCAGAATTTACCCGTTTACTTGATGAAAAACTGAAAGTATGCAACGGCGATTATGCCGCCAAACGACAAGGTGACCTGGCCATGAAACTGCCCAAGGTTGTGGCAGTTCCTGAAGGAACTTTTAATCAGTGGCTGAAACTGAAAGGCAAACTGGGCGGTCAACACAAAGTGCCCCGTTTGTCCAACGACAGAAGCATACTGGAAGACATCCTCAAAACGCTGCGGCTACCCGCCTGAGATTGGTCATCTCAAAAGCCCTTTGTATCTTCGCCCCATGTACGGAGCGTTTCAGCAACACTTACAGGCCGAACTAAAAACCATAGAAGAAAACGGCCTATACAAAAGAGAAAGAATCATTGTTACTCCACAGGATGCCGTCATCCGACTGCAGGACGGCAAAGAGGTAATTAATTTCTGTGCCAACAACTACCTGGGGCTCAGCAGCCACCCCCGCGTGGTAGAAGCCGCCAAACGCGCCATTGACACCCACGGTTTTGGCATGAGCAGCGTGCGCTTTATCTGCGGAACGCAGGACATACACAAAGAACTGGAGGCCAAAATCGCATCGTTTTATGGAACCGACGATACCATTCTGTATGCCGCGGCATTCGACGCCAACGGTGGAGTTTTCGAACCCCTGCTGGGTGAAGAAGATGCCATCATCAGCGATTCGCTGAATCACGCCTCAATTATTGATGGCGTGCGCCTTTGCAAAGCCCGCCGCTATCGTTATGCCAACAACAACATGGCCGAGCTGGAAGAACAGCTCATCAAAGCCCGGGCCGAAGGGGCACGCTATATTCTGATTGTGACCGACGGCGTTTTCAGCATGGACGGCTATGTGGCCCAGCTGGATAAAATCTGCGATCTGGCCGATAAATACAACGCACTGACCATGACCGACGAATGCCACGCCGCAGGGTTCATCGGTAAAACCGGCCGCGGGGTGCCCGAATACTGCAACGTGATGGGCAGGGTAGATATCATCACCGGCACCTTGGGCAAAGCCCTCGGCGGCGCCATGGGCGGCTACACCACCGGACGCAAGGAGATTATTGAAATCCTGAGACAGCGCAGCCGCCCCTACCTGTTCAGCAACTCCCTGGCACCCAGCATCGTAGGTGCGAGCATTGAGGTGTTCAACATGCTCACAGAAACCACGGAGCTGCGCGATAAACTGGAAGCCAACGTGCACCGTTTCAAAGACGGTATGAAAGCCGCCGGCTTTGATTTCAAGGATGGAGACAGCGCCATCGTGCCCATCATGCTGTACGATGCCAAACTCAGCCAGGTAATGGCCGATAAACTCCTGCAGGAGGGCATTTATGTGATTGGTTTCTTCTACCCGGTGGTTCCCAAAGACCAGGCACGCATACGCGTGCAGTTAAGTGCCGCCCACAAGTTTGAGCACATCGACCGCGCCATTGCCGCCTTTACCAAGGTGGGCAAGGAACTGGGCGTGATTGCCTGATTTCGGCTGGCAGGTTGCTAAAAATCTGCAAAGCCGGATGTAATCAAACTGAATAAAGCTATATTTGTCGGATAACGAAAATTTTTATCTATGTCACTTTGGAGGAAAAAACCACTTGGAGAACTGCTGGCACAAGCCGACGGCAGTAGCTTAAAACGCACTTTGGGTGCCTGGAGTCTGGTAGCCCTGGGCATTGGTGCCATCATCGGTGCCGGATTGTTTGTGAGAACCGCTGCTGCAGCCGGACAAGCCGCCGGACCCGGTGTAACCATGGCCTTTGTGGTCGCTGCCATTGGCTGCGCATTTGCCGGTTTGTGCTACGCCGAATTTGCCTCCATGATTCCCATCGCCGGCAGCGCTTATGCCTACAGTTATGTGACCATGGGTGAAATCGTGGCCTGGATTATCGGTTGGGCGCTCATCATGGAATATGCCCTTGGCGCCGCCACCGTTTCCATTGCCTGGAGCGAATACCTGAATAACCTGCTGGGAGGCGGGATACCCTATGAATGGTGCCACTCCCCGTTTGAAGTTTCTAAAAACGGGGTCCACGGCATTATGAACCTGCCTGCCATCGGCATATTGAGCTTACTCACCCTGCTGCTCATCAAGGGAACGCAGGAATCGGCCTTTATCAATGCCATCATTGTATTTGTAAAGGTGGCCATCGTTTTGCTGTTCATTTTCATCGGCTGGCAGTTTATTAACCCTGAAAATTACAGCCCTTACCTGATTCCGGAAGGCACTGCTCCTGTGCTGAAACCGGATGGTACCGTGAAAAACGCCTACGACGGCTTTTTCCGCCACGGATGGGGCGGCATCATTGGTGGTGCCGGCATTGTATTCTTCGCCTTCATCGGTTTTGACGCCGTTTCTACCGCCGCACAGGAAGCTAAAAACCCCAAGCGCGATATGCCTATTGGTATACTTGGTTCGCTGGTGGTTTGTACCATTCTCTACATACTTTTTGGCCACGTACTCACAGGGGTAGCCAACTGGAAAGACTTTGCTGATCCTGCCAAAGGCGGTGAGGCCTCCGTGGCCTATGCCATATCCAACTTTATGCCCGGCTACGAGTGGTTAGCTACTGCAGTTACGATCGCCATCCTGGCCGGTTTCTCATCAGTAATTCTGGTGATGCTGATGGGCCAAAGCCGTGTGTTCTATACCATGAGTACCGACGGTCTCATTCCAAAAGTGTTTTCAGACCTGCACCCCAAATTCCAAACACCCTACAAAGCCAATATTATCCTGTTTGTTTTCGTAGGTCTGTTTGCCGCTTTCGTTCCCATTCACGTGGCCGGCGATCTCACCTCTTTCGGAACCCTGTTTGCCTTTATTCTCGTAAGTTTGGGTGTAATGATTATGCGCAAAACATCTCCCGAAATTCAACGCCCTTTCAAAACACCGCTGGTGCCCTTTGTTCCCATCATGGGCGCTCTGATTTGCCTGGGCATGATTATAGGGCTTGACCAACAAACCCTTGTGGTTGCCGCTGTTTGGATGTTGGCCGGACTGCTGATTTACTTCCTGTACAGCAGGCAGCGCAGCAAACTTCGCAATCCTTCCGAGATACTTACACACGCTTCCGACTTCGAGAAACAATAAGCGGGTTGAAAACAACTTCTGACAAAAAAGGCCTGGGCCTTCTCGATGCTACGCTCATCGTATCGGGCAGCATGATTGGTTCCGGTATCTTCATCGTGTCTGCCGGCATGGCACGCGGTGTGGGTGGTGCCGGTTGGCTGCTGATGGCCTGGCTACTGGCAGGTGTAATCACCCTGCTGGGGGCTCTAAGCTACGGTGAGTTGGCCGGTATGATGCCCAAAGCAGGTGGTCAGTATGTCTACATTCAAAAGGCATTTGGAAAACTAACAGGGTTTGTCTACGGCTGGACGGTTTTTACGGTGATACAAACAGGTGTAATTGCCGCCGTGGCCGTTGCTTTTGCCAAGTATACAGGACAAATTTTTCCCTGGTGGAATGAAAACCACCTGCTGTTGCAATTGGGTAGTTTTACGGTATCCTGGGCACAGGTGCTGGCCATTGGACTTATTGTTTTTCTGACCGCTGTAAACACCATGGGCATTGAAGAGGGAAAGTGGCTGCAACGGCTGTTTACCCTTTCTAAAATGCTGGCCATCCTGGGGCTGGTAGTCGCGGCATTTGTTGTAGGTGGTGAGAAGAACTATTGGGGCGAAAATCTTGCTAATCCGTTTAAGGCCATTTCCTTTTCAGATAAAGCCGGTAGCTGGGAAACCCTGGGTTCACTGGCACTGTTGGCGGCATTTGGGACCGCCATGGTGGGTAGTCTGTTCAGTTCCGATGCCTGGAACAATGTGACCTTCATTGCCGGTGAAATTCGGCACCCGGAGCGCAATATTCCACGCAGTTTATTTTTAGGAACATTGTTGGTAACGCTGCTCTATTTGCTGGCCAATGTGGCGTATCTGGTGGTATTGCCCCTGCATGGAACACCCGATGGAGGAATTGAAGCGCAGGGCATCAGCCATGCTCCCTTTGACCGCGTGGGAACCTCTGCGGCACAGATGATCTTTGGTGAACCCGGTTTGTTGCTGATGGCCGGATTGATTATGATTAGCACCTTTGGCTGTAACAATGGGATGATCCTGGCCGGAGCACGCCTGTTCAGCACTATGGCCAAAGACGGCTTGTTCTTTAAGGCCGCAGGCAAACTCAACAAAAACGGCGTTCCCGCCAATGCCCTGTGGTCACAGGCCCTATGGGCTTCTGTACTCTGCCTCAGCGGCAGCTACGGCGATTTGCTGAACTACTGCACCTTTGCCTCGCTGCTTTTCTACATGGTCACCGTGGCCGGTTTGCTGCGCCTGCGCAAAACCGAACCCGATATGCAAAGGCCCTATAAGGTAATTGGTTATCCGGTTGTGCCGGTTTTATACTTGCTGTTGGCCGGCTTTGTAGCCGTTAGTCTGATGGTGTTTGAATGGAAAAATTCAGGCATTGGGCTGGGAATTGTGGCGCTGGGTGTGCCGGTGTATTATCTAATTCAGGCAAGGGTACAGAAAACACCATTTTAAGGGTATATTTCTCCCCCAATTATCCTAAAAGTAAACCTTTGAAAATGGGATTTATTCCCTAACTATATTCTTTTCGCCTTGAATTACATTACTTTGTAAACATATTGCAATGAATAGGCTCCCTAAATATTTAGACAAGTTATATTTAGTCACCCTCATTTTAGGGGTGTGTTTTTTAGGGTTGTTTTCATGCGGAAACCCAACGGTAAAAAACAATAATGACTCCGCTGAAGCCGAAAAACAAAACCCCTTGATAGATACCATGTATCGGCAAGCCGGAGCAGGTCAGTTTAAGGAGGCGCTCAAAACCCTGGAGAAGGTAGAAAAAGTGTTTCAAGAGCGGGAAGATAGTTCGGGGTATGTATTTTTATACTTCGAAAGGGGAAAGGTGCAATATGCGCTGGCCAATTTTGAAGAAGCCGAGAAATCCTGGTTGCAAGGATTGCGGCTTGCAGAACAAATGGGGAAAACTGCCGATATAGCAGGGCTGAATACCAACCTGGGTGCGATTTACATGCAAAAGGGCTACACCAAAACAGCCATTGATTATTTTACGCAGGCAAGGGAAAGCATGGAGCTGCTGGGCAAAAAGGATTACAATTATTGGATGAATTATCTGAACATTGGGGTTGCCTTCATGGGCATGGAACAATATGCTGAGGCCGACAGCATATTTGACCGGGTAAGGCTGGGTTCCTCTAATGGTTTGTCCTTCCTGTATTATCTTAACCGGGCAAAACTGTCCGGCTTAAAAGGAGAGCAGGCTGCATTCAACAAAAATGTCGATTCAGCGCAACACTATCTGATCAATGAAAACATGGTGTATGAGCAGTTCTTTAATGAAATGAAATTGGAGTTTTACATGCAGTTTAAAGACATGGCCCGTTTGAAAAACAGTGTAAACCAATTCAGGGACTCAACGGAGGGGCTTAGCTCATTTATGGGCGTGTTGCTCAATAAAGCAGCCCTAATGACCGAAGGTAAGCCCATCAGTTCTTTTGAAGATATTCAAAAGACAGAAAAAGAAATTAAATCCAGTGGTAATTATAATCTGTCAGTGGCCTACCATGACTTTCTGGCTGACTATTACAAAGCGAAGGGCAATTATGCCGGGGCAGCACAAGAGTTACAAAAAGCAGGTTTGTATAAGGATTCCCTGAAAAAGGAAAGCAGTGAACAGACCATTTCGGATCTGATGCTGCTGATGAAAAAGAGTGAACTGGCCAAGGAGCTAAAGCTGCTAAAGACGGAGAATGAACTGAAAAGCACACAAATACGCATACAAACCTACATACTGGGCCTTGTGGGTTTGGTGGCTGTGTTGTTGTCTGTGGTTTTTGTGCTCTACTATAAAAACAGTAAGAAAAACAAACACCTGAAAGAAGCCGAACTTATTATTAAAAACCAGCTATTGCAACAAACACAGAAAGAACAGCAAAAACTGGAGGAGAACCTGCGACTGGGGGAGGAAAAATTGCAGGAAATCATCAATAACATCAACAAGATTGCGGTGCTGAAAAAGCAGATTGAAAATTTTATAGATGAGCTGGAACAAAACGTGTTGATGAAAGAACAAAAGGCCCGTTTCAAAAAAGCCAAGGTAAACCTGGATGCGTTTTTCAACAATTACGCCGATCTTGCAGTCATTGCTGCTTTTAAGAATGATGATATTTCCAAGTTTCAGCAGTTTAACACCCATTTTTCAGAGGTGCTTTCCGAACACGAAATGCAGGTGCTGATGCTGGTTTATAACCAATTTACCACCAAAGAAATAGGGGTGCTCTTATCAAAAAGCGACAAAGGAATAGAATACACCCGCACGCAGATACGCCGAAAACTTAATATCCCATCTGAGGTGAGCCTGAATGAATTTTTAGACGAGATAGCAGCATCATAACAGTAAAAATACAACCCTTGATTGCATTAGATATAAGTGCACTTTTGTATGGTTAAGTGTTTGTATGTCTGTGTTTTAATTTAGTTACACTGTTTAAAAACACCCCTCAACAGCCAATACATATTACCCGCGCGCGGGGGAAATTGGGTTGATTTGCAGCTAAAATCCCTCCTCATGTCTTTATCTTCCATTATTTTTCGTGCAATTGGTATTTACGCTTTTATGTCCGCAGGGCTTTTGAAGGCGCAGCACCTCACCATTTCCACTTCTGGCGATGTAGGCCCTACAAGCGGAACCAACTGGAGCATTACCGGGAGTACGCTAAATGTGGCGGCTTCCGGGTCGGCCAATATCCACCCGAATGTGATTTCTAACCACCTGAACAGCGTTGGAAATCTCACCGTGGTTCTGCCATGGCAAATTAGCGTAATCAGACAATGCTCCATTGATGGAACTATAACTTACACAGGGTCGGCAACAAGAACATTAACTTTTTTAATTGCCAATGACATTTTTATAACAACGCCCAATCAGTCAATAACAGCCACCGGTACCGGTGCGTTGAATGTGGTTTTAAGAGCTGCCAACTCAGGTGGTGTTTCACCAGATAATGGTCGTATCTCCATTAGACAAAACAACACAATCAACACGAATGGCGGTCACCTATGGATTGGTGGCGGCTCTGTAGATGTTACCTGGAATGGTTTGACCGTAGGCAATCATTTCGCAAGAACCTGGGAGGACAATGTGCCCGGATTATGGATTGAAAACTCCACATTAAACACAAATGGCGGGAATGTATATTTAGCCGGCCTTTCTCATAATTCTTCTGCAAACAGCGGAGTAAATTATGGTGTTCGTATGGTAAACTCAGATATTTCAAGTGTAAGTGGCAATATTGAAATTAACGGAGAATTAAGGGGTAGATATCAAATTGGTAATGGCACCCGCATAGAATCAACAACAACAACAGCAACATCGATTACCACCACAACGGGATCAATAACTATAAGTGGAAAAGGTTATGATGCTGACTCAAACGCTAATGGTTACCGATTTGGAGCAGTTATTTCTGGTTCGTCATCGACTGCAAAAACAATAATTTCTTCGACTTCGGGAAATATACAAATAGAAGGAAATGCATACTTTACGGCAACTGTTAATGATAAAGAAGGGTTAGGAATTGGAGGAGCTACAGAAATTATATCTCGTTCCGGAAATATAACAATTAGGGGAACCAATTCACTTGAAACCTCAGGACACTATTGCAATTCTATTCGTTTTGATCCGAGTAATGTATCCAATTCAATTAGAGTTGGTTTCGATGGGACCAATTCGTACACGGGTAATATTCTAATTGAAGGGAATTCCATTTATCAACGATATTTACATTCAAGCACAGGTTCTATAGCTGTTCAAACTACAGGCAC
>JBILTS010000172.1:0-3664 GCA_044371405.1 Bacteroidia bacterium | reverse complement strand
GAATGTGGTGCCGTCTAAGCTGTAGGAATAGCGTGCACCGGTGCCGCCGCTGGCGGTTATCAGTAAACTGCCGTTGGCATTGCCGCAGGTAGAATTGGTTGATGAGATCACAGGCACAATAACAGGTGGTTGTGTGATGATGGCGGTGCCGGTATGGGTACAATTATTGACATCTTTCACCACCAGCGTCCATGTATCAGCTCCCACATTCACAAACTGAGCCGTGGGCTGAAAGTTAGAACCGTTTAAACTGTATTGATAGGGCGTTGTACCGCCGGCAGCATTCACCAGAATGGTTCCATTGTTGCTGCCATGACAGTTCACGTTGGTTAGGGTGTACGTGGCGGTAATATCAGCCGGACGGGCTACAGTCACGTTTTTGGTAACAATACATGATGCCGCATCTTTTACATAAACGGTGTAGTTGCCACCCAGGAGCGAATAAAAATCTGGTGCTGACTGGTAGTTTAGGCCATTGATGCTGTAGGACAACTTACCTATGCCACCAATGGCAGACGTAATATGTATTTCACCGTCTGTTTTACTGAAGCAGGTAGCCGCTTTGGTGCTCACCTGATAGCTGATTAGATTGGGCTGGCTTAGGGTAACCACTTCCCCCTGTCCGCAACCCGCTGCATCTTTCACCAACACACTGTATTTACCGGCAGCAAGGCCTGTAAATAAGCCGCTTGACTGATAAGCCAAACCCCCGTTTATGCTATACTGAACTGCGCCCGTTCCACCACTGGAACTAAGGGTAATGCGTCCATCGTTGCCTCCATTGCAGCTAATGTTGTTGAAGCTTACAGTTAAGGTTGGCGATGCCAAATTGTCAATAACTACGGTGGTAGAAATCATGCACGTATTGGCATCCATCACCGATAAAATATGGGGACCCCAGGTAAGCCCAGAAAAACTGCCACTGCCCTGCCATGTTCCTGCATCCAGGCGAAACTGAAGGGCACCCGTGCCCCCGGTAGCTGTAGCAAGTATGGCACCATCTGCATTGTTGCAGCTGGCATTGCTGGTTAAAATACTGCCGAAGGCAATGGCGGTGGGCTGGGTGATGTTAACAGTGGTTGTGGCGGTGCATCCTTGCTGGTCTTTTACGTACAATGTATATGGACCTGCAGCCAACCCGCTGAATGTAGCTGAAGTCTGATAGTTAAAACCATCCAGACTATATTGATATGGCTGTGTGCCACCGCTTGCGGCGGCCGTGAAGTTGCCATTTACCGCACCATTACAACTGAGGTTGCTTTGTGCAGATACAGCTACAGACAAACCCACCGAAATTTTCAACATGGATGTATCTGATTTACTGCTGTTCCAGCCCACCAGTGTGCTGATGAGTTTCACGGTGTAAGAGCCGGCCGAAGCATAGCTGTGACTCGGGTTTTCCTGGTTGGAGGTATTACCATCGCCAAATTGCCAGGTAAATAACTTGGATGACCCGGTATAGCCGCTCCAGAGCAGCCGGTTAAACATGCTGTCACGTGTTAGCATGGATTTATTGGTAAATGAAACCGCTGTGCCGGTGCTAACGCAGGTGCCGCTCATGCTAAAACCCGATGTAATATCGTGAGACATGTATGGTATCAGGTAGAAATCGCCGTCGCGGCCAAAACTGTTTTTGGCGCTGCTCCAGTTACCACCCGTAGTGGTACCCGCCAGTGAAGCCAGATCGCGGCCTTTACCTTCACCATCACCGGTATATTTCAGGCGAAATACTTGTCCGGGATAGGCGGTACTGCGGAGGGCTATTACCAGTGCAAATGGCTTGTTCACAGTTACACCTCCCGAAAAATTCACCTGTATGGAATTCTCCCAGGGCTGGAAACTGGCATTTTGCCCGGCAATTTCTGCCACAGGGCGCCCATTGTTGTCTACGCTGAATATGCTCACACGCAGGGGAACGGCGAAAACAAAGCCCGGATTGTCACCATCCACCTGAACCGACAGCACCCTGCCCGGCCCGGAGTAATGGTAGGTCTGGCCCGCTTTTTCCAGTACCCCCTGTGTCAAGTCAACAAAACCGGTACCTCCGGTGTTTTTGGAAGCCACATAGGCGTTCCAGTCTTGCAATACCTTCTGCGCTTTCCCCTGAAAGATGGAAAAGGCCAAAGCAATGGCAATTAGTGTAATTCTTTTTGATTTCATGTGCGTTTTAATTAGAACTACAAAATTGTTTCGCTCGCAAAGCTCCCGGGGTGATGAATATCAGCGGTTGGCATGATTTGAACGCCTTTGTTTACAGGGCATTCCACCGATTTTACTTGACTTTTTTTTATAAATTCGTTAAATTGCTTTTAGGCCATGAAAAACAAGGGTTATTACATCGACCAATACCTGGATGTTTATTTAAAGCTGAAAGCCAAAAACCGACAGGGCGATATGCGCTATCCCCCATGGGAATTTATGCGGGAGTTACAGTTCATTTTTGCCCTTCAAAAAGAATTGCGGGCTACGGGCTGTTTTGCTGAAGAACACCTTGATCGTATGATGGACAGGCAAACGGAAGTGCTGACCCATTATTTCGTTTACGATGAGCCCATTCGATATGAATTCTTCAGGCGTCATGCATCAAGCAAGGTGCGGGAAGCGATGCAGGCACCGCTGGTGAAGCAGCAGATTCAGCAATTAACGACCCCGCTCAATTTTGATCAGGTTGTTTTTATTTACAACGCCCTGCTGGACAAGCACATTGACATTTACGAAATACCGGCAGAGGTGTTCGCCGCATTCCGGCAAACCCGACAATACAGGAGTTTTTTCAAGCGGGTGATGGTGTAGGCCCTTAGACAAGCTCAGGATTACACGGCTTGGAAAGCCCTGTAAAGAATGAATTGTATTGATGTGTTTACTTGTCATGCTGAGCGTGGTTGTCATGCTGAGCGTGGTTGTCATGCTGAGCGTGGTTGTCATGCTGAGCCTGTCGAAGCAAGGCTACCGCGGCAGCATGCACATTGATATGAAATACATTATTTTTGTAGATATTTATTTTATGAAGAGTTATTGTGTTTATATTTTAAAATGTGTTGATGGCAGTTATTACACGGGGGTTACCTCTGATTTAGACAACAGAATTGTTCAACATCAAGAAGGGAAGTGGGAAACCTGCTATACCTTTCGCAGAAGACCAGTAGAATTAATGTATTACGAGAGCTACCAATGGGTTTTCAATGCTATTGCAAGAGAAAAACAAATAAAGGGATGGAGCCGGGTAAAAAAAGAGGCGTTGATTAATGGGGAACCTGAAAAGCTGGTGAATATATCAAAATCCAAAGTGAATAAATAGGAGGTTGGCAGAGTTACATCAGTAAGTGAGTGAGGGCATGCTTCGACAAGCTCAGCATGACAATCTTCGACAAGCTCAGCATGACAGGCAAAGAGCCCGCGAAAATCAACATTTAAGTGGGTTTTGTTTGTGTGGTGCTGGAACTGAAGGGAAGTGAACGATTTTTTACAAGTTATTAAATAACAGCTACTTGCAAGCTTATAAAGTTTTCCACAAACCCCAGGTGAAACAGAAGTGAAACACTTTTTTTACCTATTCAATAGCCCATATAAATCTACTGAAAATACATTTTTTTATCAATTAAAAGCACCTGAAAATTCAGCGTAATTACACCCAATTTAAGATCCTTTAACAGTGGGAAGGAAA
>JBILTS010000171.1:0-3692 GCA_044371405.1 Bacteroidia bacterium | reverse complement strand
GTGAATGCTTTGCTGATCGGGCTCTTCCGCCGCGAGCTCATCCACGAAATGCGAAAATTTGGCCCTTACTACATCATCACCCGCAGGTACCTGCATTTGGGTAAAATGCGCCTTAGTCATTTTTTCAAGGCGGTGTATTTTTTGTAAATCACGCTGCCCGACAATGCTGATGGAAATTCCCTTTTTACCCGCACGCGCCGTTCTGCCGCTTCGGTGGGTATATACCTCCAGTTCGTTGGGTATACTGTAATTGATTACGTGGGTAATATCACTCACGTCAATGCCGCGTGCGGCCACATCCGTAGCCACCAGCACATTCAGGTTTTTGTTGCGGAAACGCCCCATTACCTTGTCGCGCTGCGCTTGGCTTAAATCACCGTGCAGTGAGTCGGCATTATAGCCGTCATGAATCAGCTTTTCAGCCAGTTCCTGACACAAACTGCGGGTTTGGGCAAACAAGATGCCATACACATCCGGAACTACGTCCAGAATACGTTTAACAGCCTCATAGCGGTGTTTTTCGCGCACCACGTAATAGTGGTGTTCAATGTTGGCGTTGGAAGTGTTGGCCGCCAGGCTGATTTCGCGAGGATTGTGCATGTAGCGCTTGGAGATGCTGCGCACTTCGGGCGGCATGGTAGCGCTGAACAGGCAGGTCTGACGTTCTTTGGGAGCATGCGACAGAATGTGGTCGATGTCTTCCTGAAAGCCCATGTTGAGCATTTCATCGGCTTCGTCCAGCACAATCACACGGATCTGATCCAGATGAACGGCTTTTCTTTCCAACAGGTCAATCAAACGGCCGGGGGTAGCAACCACCACATTTGCACCTTTTTTCAGCAGCGAAATCTGATCGCGGATGCTGGCACCGCCGTACACCGGCACGATGCTCACACCGGGTTTGAATGCGGCGAAGGTTTCGAGGTCGCGGGATATTTGCATGCAAAGCTCGCGGGTAGGTGCTAGCACCAAACCTTCGGTAAAACCGGAGAATTCCAGTTTTTGTAGCAAAGGCAGGCCAAAAGCGGCGGTTTTTCCGGTTCCGGTTTGCGCCAGGGCTACCAGGTCCGTGTTTTCTTCCAATAATGCGGGTATGGCCTGGGCCTGCACCGGGGTGGGTGTTTCAAAGCCCAGTTTTTCAAGGGCAAGCAGAATTTCAGGGTCTAAACCCAGTTCTTTAAATGTAGTCATTAATACGGTGTGAATGCGGGGTATGGCAGATATCGATTGTGTAAAAATTCAGGGAAAAGCAACCCCATTTGTTCCACAAAGGTACGGCAATTCTATCAATATATTAGAATTCCATGGAAAAACACGAAATTTGCAATTCAATTTTTACGGAACGTGCACATTGTCCCTACCCTCAGACTCAGCGGCTTAGAGCCCTTTACCCTTACCGCAGAGACCAATTTTGTTAATATTGGAGAACGAACCAATGTTACCGGCAGCCGTAAATTTGCTAAACTTATTTTGGCCGGCGATTACAATGCCGCGCTGGATGTGGCCAGACAGCAGGTAGAAAATGGGGCCCAGGTTATTGATGTGAACATGGATGAGGGCATGCTTGACGGTCCTGCTGCCATGGTTACCTTCCTGAATCTTCTGGCCTCCGAACCCGATATCAGCCGCGTGCCCGTGATGATTGATTCTTCCAAATGGGAAGTTATCGAGGCCGGGCTGAAATGCCTGCAGGGAAAAGGCATTGTCAATTCCATCAGTTTAAAAGACGGCGAAGAAGAGTTTATCAAACGGGCCAAAAAAGTGCGAAGATACGGTGCTGCCGTGGTGGTGATGGCCTTTGACGAAACGGGACAGGCCGATTCATTTGCCCGCAAAATTGAAGTTTGCCAGCGCAGTTACGACATCCTCACCCAAAAGGCCGGTTTCCCGGCCTACGATATCATTTTTGATCCCAATATCCTGACGGTTGCCACCGGTATTGACGAGCACAACAATTACGCAGTAGACTTTATTGAAGCTACCCGCTGGATTAAGCAAAACCTACCCGGAGCCCGCGTGAGCGGCGGTATTTCAAATATTTCTTTCAGCTTCCGCGGCAACGATGTGGTGCGCGAAGCCATGCACAGCGCATTTCTGTACCATGCCATCAAAGCCGGACTGGATATGGGCATTGTGAATGCGGGCATGATTGAGGTCTATGATGAAATTCCACCTGCCCTGCTGGAACATGTGGAAGATGTGCTGCTGAACCGTCGGGATGACGCTACCGAAAGGCTGGTAACTTTTGCAGAAACCGTAAAAGCCAAAAAGGAAGAAACCGTGGAAGAGGCCGAGTGGCGCAAAGGCAAGGTAGAGGCGCGATTGACGCACAGCTTAATCAAAGGCATTACCGAATTTATTGAAGAAGATACCGAAGAAGCCCGGCAGAAACTGGGTGAGCCGCTGAAAGTGATTGAGGGGCCGCTGATGGATGGCATGAATGTGGTGGGTGACCTGTTTGGCGAAGGTAAAATGTTTCTTCCCCAGGTGGTAAAAAGCGCGCGGGTGATGAAAAAGGCCGTTGCCTACCTGCAACCCTACCTCGAAGCTCAGAAGGCCGCTAATCCCGGAGCCAGGGCCCAGGGCAAAATCCTGCTGGCCACGGTAAAAGGGGATGTGCACGACATCGGCAAAAACATTGTGGGCGTGGTAATGGCCTGCAACAACTACGAGATAAAAGATATTGGGGTAATGGTGCCAACCGATAAAATCCTGGCAGAAGCCCGCGAATGGGGCGCCGATATCATAGGCCTAAGCGGCCTGATCACGCCCAGTTTGGATGAAATGGTGCATGTGGCCTCTGAAATGGACCGCCTGGGCATGAATACGCCCCTGCTGATTGGCGGTGCCACTACCAGCAAGGTACATACTGCCGTAAAAATTGCACCCAAATACAAACACCCCGTTGTGCACGTGCTGGACGCAAGCCGCAGTGTGCCCGTGGCCGGAAACCTGCTGAATCCCGAAACCAAACCGGCTTTCGAAAAACAGTTGCGCGAGGAATACGAGCGCATGGCTGCAGACCACGCCCGCAGGCAAAGTGACAAACAGCTGCTCACGCTGAATGAAGCCCGTGCCAACCGTTTTCAATCGGCGAAATCAGATTATATCCCCGAAAAACCCGCATTTACCGGTGTAAAGACCTTTGAAAATGTGGATTTGAAGGTGCTGCGTGAATTTATAGACTGGACGCCTTTCTTCCAGACCTGGGAACTGGCAGGCCGCTACCCGGATATTTTGCAGGATAACATCGTGGGAGATGAAGCCCGCAAGCTCTTTGCCGATGCCAATGAAATGCTGGATGAAATCATACAGCACAATAGTTTGCAGGCCAAAGGAGTGATATTTATTTTTCCGGCCAACAGCCAGGGCGATGATGTTACTGTGTATGCGGATGAGGCCAGAACACAGGTGCTGGATACCTTCCACTTCCTGCGTCAGCAGCGGAAAATGGCAGGTGGTATACCCAATATTTGTCTTGCAGATTACATTGCAACACAGGAAAGCGGTATAACCGATTACCTTGGTGGTTTTGCCGTTACAGCCGGACTGGGCGCTGATGCCCTGGTGGACCGGTTCGACAAGGAAAACGACGATTACAAGAGCATTATGGCCAAAGCCATTGCCGACAGGCTTGCGGAGGCATTTGCCGAATACCTGCACCGCGAGGTGCGCACCCACTGGTGGGGCTA
>JBILTS010000170.1:0-3748 GCA_044371405.1 Bacteroidia bacterium | reverse complement strand
TTGCAACTAACGTGTTAATTAGCGTACCATTTGAGCTTAAAATATTTACAGAAACAAATTGGTTTTTTGACACATAAAACGTCAAGGTACTTTCACCCATACTCGGATTAGGATAGATCATACCTTTTTCTATCTGTTCATTTTTGGTGTCATTGGTTGAGGTATTGTTAAGACCCGTTAATCGGAGCTGCACAAATCGGTTCGGGGATTCGGTCATTGCATATACTTTACCATCAGGGGCTTGTCTTATATCTCGGAAACGCGCATATCCATTCATGCTTCTTGACGAGGCTACTCTTTTATTATCTTTCAGCTTGACCCAGTGAATGTGTGTTCCGGCCAATGCGCCGATTAGAATATCTGCTTCGTTGTTGGCTTGTCCGTTGCTTATAAAAGTCATCCCGCTTGGCGCAATAGAGGGAACCCAGTACGTAATTGGAAGCTGCATTCCGGGCAGCGTAGTATCGGGAGTAATCGAACTGCCGTCGTAGTTGATTCCAAAAGTAACTTCCGGCCAACCAAAATTGGTGTTTGGTTTAATTAAATTCAGTTCATCACCACCTCTTGGGCCGTGCTCGTGGGCATATATTTCGCCTGTTGCAGGGTTCATAGCCATGCCCTGGATGTTTCTGTTTCCCCAGCAATAAATTTCGGGTTTGGTGTTCGGAACCCCAACCAGCGGATTACCGGCAGGTACAGTTCCGTCATCATTGAATCGCAATACTTTGCCCAGGTGATTATTCTTGTTTTGTGCTTCGTTTTGTGCTCCGCGATCACCTACAGACATGTATAGCAGGTTGTTTTTATCGAAAACGATACGGCTGCCAAAGTGCTGTCCGGAATTGCGAATAGGCAAAGCCCTGAATAACTCTTGGAAATTTTGAAGCTGATTGCCTACAAGGGTTCCTCTGCCCAGTGCAGTGGTTTGTCCGCCGGTTGCTGTAACTGCGTATGTGAGATAAACAAAATTGTTGTTGCTAAAATTTGGATGTATGGCAACATCCAGCAATCCGCCTTGCCCATTTAATGAAACTGCGGGCACGCCGGTTATTTCGCCGAGGACACCGCTTGATATGTTATAACGATACAGTTTGCCCTGTTTCTCGGTAAACAACACTTCATTGCTGTTGATAAAAGTAAAGCCCCATGGAGCGGCCATGTTATTAATCAGTACTTTTTCCTCAAATAATTCCACGGTTTGACTGTGTCCGGTGTTTGCAAACAGACAAAATATGGATGTTATAACTACGAAGCCCAACTTAAAAGTGGGAATTACTGCGAACAAAAAAACAGTCTTTTTCATTATTTAGAATATGGTTTATCGGTTTTTGATTTTCCCGAACGTGGGTTATGGTAAATATAATGCAGCGGTTTTCGCGATTTTACTCATATAGAAAAAGTAAATAACTAAAACAGCCAAGTAATAAACCAAGCACCGCTATTATTTTACAAGGCCCAAACAATATTACCCCTTTTTTGCCGGGCCGTTGCCCCCACCCATCAGCTCCGCCTTACGCTTTCTGCGCAGCCGCACATACATAAGAATACAACCCGCAAACAAACCCGTCATCACCCAGGCGGCCACGTTGTTATACCACAGAATTTTGTGTCTGTCGGCGTCCACCGTAAATCCGGCCAGCGCCTCAATGGCGGCGAGTGCGGCCGCGGCGAGGCACAATAAGCTCATCACATGGTAACGTATCATTCTTTTTTCGATTTATGGTTCCATTTACGTTCATAATTTCCCAGTCGGAAAAGGTTTGATCGCTTTCCATGCCATCTCCTGTAATAATTTGGTCCGGGGTGGTAATTTTAACAAACTTATCGGTATAAATCCTGCCCTTTTCCTGGTCCCAGAACAACTCCTCCGTTTCCAGCTTTTCGCATTTTTGATTTAATACCCGCACATTTCTGCGAACCACCATTCGCTTCTGCTCGGTGTAGCTGATACCATACTCGGCCAGCAGGTAACTTTCCGTATTTCCTGTTTTATCAATAAAATCGGCACGAATGCCCTTGGGCATTTCTACGTATGGATTTCGAACATTCTTTACCCCAATCATCACAGGGCTCTCAATCACCGCTTTCAAAATACCGGAATCGGTGTACTCAATGGTCACATGCTCTGCTGTTTCCCGCGTGGCAATGCTGTCGGTTTTTTTACTGCGATAGCTGCCTCCGGGTTTTTCTGAGCAGGCAACCCAAAGCATAGGCAGCAGTATGAGCAATGATATGCGCATTAATCAAATTTACGGCGCTGAAACCAAATGTCGCCCAGGTTCATGCTGAGCGAAAATACCAGGTATTCTTCTCGGGCCAGTCCATTCGCATTTTTACCACGGGTGAGGTAATCGGCCTGAAAATGAACAACGCTTCTCAATGTACGATTGTCGTAATACCTTCGGGAAATGGGTATTCCAAACCCCACAAAGGCTCGCTGCTCGTTTATGGTATAGGGGTTGCCGGCCGATGTGAGCACATTTTGGGTTTCTGCCATGGAAACCCCAAACCGCACAGGTGGTTTCATGCGTTTTTTGCCCGGTGTTTTTTCATCCATAGGGTTGATGATGAATGACAAACCGTAATCGCTTCTGTTGGCCAGTTTTCCGGAAGGGTTAAAAAAAGCAGAATAATTACCCCAAAGTGATTTTCTATAGTCAACTGCCACGCTGAATGCCCGGCGAAACCTAAACTGATAACCCACCCCAAAAGAAGCGGGCATGGTAAATGATTTGTTTCCGGATTGTTCATCCATAATCGTATCTACCACCAGCAAGCGGTTTACCCCGCCGTTGCTAATCAGCTCAAGGGTTCTGGCCGTGCGCGTCAGGTTGGCGCGCATGCCGCTGTGAAAACCATAACTAAAGCCCAGGGAGTGTGCAGCGCTGTCTTTCTCCAAAGTCAACAATACGCCAGCACGGTGTTGCATTCCTCTCACATCCACAATGCGCTCGTCTTCCACAAACAAAAAGCCGCTGGTATCGGGGAAACTGAAAACAGCATTGTCTTTCAGCTGCCCAAACATATAACCACCGGAATATCCCAGCTGTATATACCTTCCAAGTTTCGCGGCCTGTGTCAGCTCCAGCACATTAACCCCGCCGTTTCCCACATGCGCTGTGCGGTTTTTGAATGGCAGTGAACTCTCATAATTATAATTATAGCCCATGCTGGTGGACGGATAAAGCGATATGGCTGAATTCCATGCGAATGGAGAAGATTTGTATTTTTTTACCGGCTTCCCATTCACCTGAATTTCATAGGGCTTCCGTTTTTCGGTTTTGTAGTTGTTAAATGCCAGACTTAAATAACTGAATGAACCACCATTGAAACGCTGGGTCTCACCCCCGGATTGAATATTTCCAAATCGGCCATTCATGCCAAAATCGAGGGTTGCATAGCGAAGGTTGCCCAGTGTGGCAGGGTTCTGTAAGCTAAAACTGTAGGCCCCGCTGAAGGTTTGTCCTGCAGCACCTGCCTGTATGAAATTGGGCTGTATCAGCTCGCCAAGCCCAAAATTACTGTAGGGAGAAAGGGTGTAGTTCTGTCCTGCCGTTTGTGCTTTCAGGCCGTAAAAGCCCCAGAGGGCCAGTATAATTAGTGGTTTTTTAATATCCATTCAGGCGCAGGGTGTGGTATAATCCGTAATGCAGCAACAACGGTTCTGCAAATATCTTTGTTTTGAGGCGTTCTGCCAAGAAAGCGCTGTCGCCGCCGGTAAGAAACACTTTTCCTGATGGATTTTTGT
>JBILTS010000169.1:0-3756 GCA_044371405.1 Bacteroidia bacterium | reverse complement strand
TCGGCTGCTAAGCTGCTTCATGCTCCAGGATGTAAGAAACTGGGTAAACCCTTCATCCAGACTGGCGCGGTAGGTTTCGTTGTTTCCCAGCATGCCAAAAAACCAGTTATGCCCTACTTCATGGGCTATCAAACCCTGATGGGAAGGATAATAGCCCCCATCGAGTGTTAACATTGGATATTCCATGCCATCAGCGGCATCGGCGGCCACCATTTTGGGGTATTCATACATGCCAAAATCCTTGCTGTAAACCGCAATAACATCAGCCGTGAATTTTGCACTCTGTTGCCAACCTGCGGCGTTGTTTTCCTGAGCCAGGGCAATGCACTGCACTCCGTTCCAGGTGGCTTCGCCAATGCGGTAGGTGGGATCGGCGGTCCAGGCAAAATCATGCACATTGCGGGCATGGTAGCGCCATGATTTTTTGGTACCATCGGGCACCACTATCACCGAGGGTTGAGACCCGATGGGTTTGTCGGCAAAGTTCTTAATGTCCAGTTTCTGCCTCAAATCGCCGGGATACACCGTTTCCGGATTTTGCAAGGTTCCGGTGGCCTCATTTATATACTGATTGGGCAAGTTTAGCTCCACGTCATACGCCCCAAAATCACCATAAAACTCGTGTTCCATGTGCTGTGCTGTTTCCCAGGTGAATTTGCGGTCATACACACAAATGCGGGGATACCAGTGCACCCCGTTGAAGTGCTTATATCCATGGTGGTCATATACCTTCATGCGGCGGCGAATGCTGCCACGGTCAAAATAGGTTTTGAAGCTAATATCGAAAATGCAGCTGTCACCAGGGGCCAGTGGCTTGTCCAGCGCCGACTTGAGCACGGTGTAATCAACGCTAAAATCAACCGCATTTCCATTCACCTGAAACGACTGAATTTCGGTGCCCTTTTTTTCCTTTTCATAGGGACCAAACTCATGCGGTGTTTTGTTCTTGTTGTACAATTCATCCACCAGACTGCCGGGCTGCACGGCATTCTGATACAGGTGAAAGTATGCCTCGTTGAGGGTGTGCGGCGAATTGTTGTAATACACCAAACGGAGTGTGCCACTGATGGTTTCTTCCGCATCGTTCAAATCGGCCTTGATCTGGTAGTAAACATCCTGCTGCCAGTAACCCTCATACGGCATTTTATTTTTCCAGTACATTGGGTTGTCGGCCCTGCGATAGGTGTTTCCTTTGGCCCAGGGTAGCAACTGCGCAGAAAGCGCGTTTATAGCCATCAAAAGGCAGGTTGTAAATACGGTTTTACGCATTTTGAAATTAAAATATTGAAGCAAAAATAGGTTTTAAAGCGAAGTAATGCTGAAATTTGCCCTGATGCAACTGCTATGGGATTTCAGAAGAAACGAAAGCACTGCCGTGCAGCGGTTCCGGTATAGTGATACCGAATTGCGGCATGAAATGGCTTTTGACGCCAACGGTGAAATGGTTTTGCATCAGATTTCGGCCATTAAAACAACCGCAAACCGTGAAGAAGAAGCATACAGCGGCTATGTGTTGGACTCCTCCTTTGGCTATGCACTCGTGCCCGATGTGTTTCAAAACGCGGAACACCCCGCACTGACCGGTCCTTTGCAGCACATAGCGGTAGAAGGCGGATTTGTACTAACGGCTGCCAAAGGCAAAACAATTCCAGCCGCGTTGCCCCTTTATCGGCTTGCACACGAGCAGGCAAAAGGCAGGTCCCATTATGTTTTGGTGCATGTGCACGAGCACCGGGTAACGGTGGCAGCTTTTTCTGATCATAAACCCTTATTACTGAACACCTTTCCGGCCGGAAATGAGGCGGAAGCCCTCTATTTTACCCTGGCTCCATTCAAACGGGCCGGCATTTCCATCAGCGAGGTAACGGTATCTGTGCTGGCCGATGCTACCACCCACGCAAATCTGCTGCAGCAGTTCGGGCGTTTCATTCCCCATGTAAAGCCCTTCACCATCACGCTGCCCTATGAGGTGGGACAATACCCGCCCCATGCAGACATTTCCCTGTTGTTGTATACCCTTTCGCAATGCGAATTACCGGCGGAATCCTAAAAGGTCAAATTCTCAAAGGCGGCTTTGCCGCTCACGTAAGGCCAACCACTGATTTTGTGCGGGAGGCCCTGATGAATTATCTGTCTCACCGCTACGAAATAGAGGGTGCCCGGGTGCTGGATTTATTTTCCGGATCGGGCATCATGGCAGTTGAGTTTATCAGCCGGGGGGCTGCCTCGGTTTTGTCGATAGATAAAGATACAAAAAATATCCGGTATCAGCAAGATATTCGGAAAGAAAAAACCCTGGAGGGCTGGGAAATTGCCAAGGGTGATGTTTTTAAAACCGTAGATACCGCAATAGGGCCTTTCGATATCGTTTTTGCCGATCCGCCTTATGATTTACCCAACCTGGTTCAACTGCCGGCATTGTTGCTGCCCAAACTGAAGCCGGAAGGGGTTTTTGTGCTTGAACACCGCCCGGGCATTGTGTTTCCGGTTACACCGGTTGAGATCCGAAAATACGGAAGTTCGGCAATTGGCATTTTTATCCCTTAACTTTGTTTCATGGAAACCCGCATTGCGGTATTTGCAGGCACCTTCGATCCCATCACGAATGGGCACGTGGATGTTATCAAAAGAAGTTTGCCGCTTTTTGACAAAATCATTATTGCCATTGGCGAAAACACCAAAAAGCAAACCTTGTTCGACACCGAAAAACGCCTTTCGTGGATTCGTGAAATATTTTCAGCAGAGCCCAAAGTTGAAGCTGCGTCCTACAGCGGTCTCACCGTAGATTTTTGCAAAGAAGTGGGAGCCGGCTATATCCTGAGAGGGCTACGCAACGGCAGCGATTATGACTATGAAGCCCACATCGCTCAATTGAACAAAGAACTTAATCCATTGATTGAAACTGTTTTTGTAATTACTTCACCTGAAGTGAGTTACATTTCAAGCAGCTTGGTTCGTGATTTAATTATTTACCAGGGAGATTACACCCGTTTTGTGCCGGCACAGGTTAGGGCCTGATGCTTATTCTTCGGCTTCGGCTTTTGCCGCTTCGTGTGCCAGCAGTTTTACGATGATGTCTTTTACACTGTGGTAGGTGTCGAATTCAGGACCTTTGAACCAGTCCAGGTCTGCCCATTTCACATCTGAAATGCCTTCTTCTTCCTGCGGCTTTAGCTTGCCCTTGCCGCTGCTGTTCATTTTATACCAGTGGGTTTCTTTCAGCAGGATGGCTTCATCTTCAAAATAGGCATGGTATGTTTCGCCGATTTTGTCAGAAATGTTGAGCATATTCAGCCCGGTTTCTTCCATCACTTCCCTCAGTGCAGCAGCACGCTGATCTTCATGGCGTTCTATTTTGCCCTTGGGTAAATCCCACATGCCGTTGCGTTTGATGGTCAACAGCTGGTTCTCTTTATTTAGCACCAGTCCGCCTGCCGCCTGAATGACGGTGTAATTATCCAGAAAATCGCGGAAAATCTGCTCGGGATCGGGGTTGATGAGCCCGTAATTGAGGGCTTTTCCCGTACTTACCGAGGAGGTGAGGATGTTAAAACTCTTGTGAATTTCATCATCATCAATATAAAACAAATTGGGCAGCCCCTTGAACGTCGATGGAGAATCGGCGATGACAATGGCACCATCGTTGAAGTATATTTTATAGCTTTGCAGGCCCATGGACCAAAGAGCTGCAAAGTTAGCAAAATTTCTTTTGGAAATTCACGCTGTTAAACTCAATCCTGACCATCCTTTTACGTG
>JBILTS010000004.1:0-41480 GCA_044371405.1 Bacteroidia bacterium | reverse complement strand
TCAGCATCACACCTACAATTATGGCGGGCGATTCCATCAATGCCATCACGGCTACCATGTGTCCACCGGAATGAATCTTTTGCAACTCAAGGAAGGAAATTGCCGCAACGAAGGTAACGGCACTTACCGAGCCATATGAGGCAGCTATGGCACCTGCATCACTAAAACCCAATTTTCTTTTCAAAATATGAAAAGTGTAAAAAGGAATGATTGCAGCCAAGGCAAATCCAAAAAGCAGTGCATAAACGATTTGTGCGTTAACCCCACTCACCGCCAGCTCCTGTCCGCCTTTGAAGCCAATAGCAAACAGCAGATACAGAGAAATGAACTTGGAGCTAGATTCGGGGATTTCCAGATCACTTTTCAGCCGTACGGCGATGATGCCCAAAAGAAAGAATAGTAAAGTGGGATTGGTGAGGTTGTTTATCAGGATCTGAAATTGCATTGGGGATTCGTTTATTCGTTTATTCTTTTATTTGTGTAATAGGTTGTTGGCTTGTCCCGTTATCCCGTCCTGAAATGGGTTGACAGGCATTCCCTTTATACCTTCATTTCTTCATTATTTCATTATTTCATTATATACGATAAGCATAATCACCGGTAATGAATCAAAAAACTCATTCACAATTGCATCAAGGATTGCAGTAGTCGCAAAACATAGGATCTTCATCCAATTTGTCTAAGGGATACATTTTTTCCGTTCTGCAACCGCATATGTTGCAAATGTACAAATGAGCCAGCACACTTCTGGTTGGTAGGCCGCAAAGTTTGCAGGGCAATCCGCAAATAACATCCCCCACTCCAAAACCCGGGGTAGCACATTCCGGACAATTACTATTTATTTTGTCAATCAATTTTTGGGCGCATTTGGCAATCATTTTCATGCGGGTTGGATTGTACATGGCCCGCATATCGGTTTCCACAAAAACTGACCCGTATTCCTTTTGCAATGAATGAAAAGCCCCCATTAATTTATCTTCTTCCTGCAATCCCTTGAATAACCCATCACTAGCCCCATCGCTATTTCGCAGTATGAGCCCATGGGACGGGAAACCAACATGGGTTGCAAACTCGCGGAGTTCAGATTCGGTAGCAATATGCTGTGCCAAAAAATTGGTCTCAATGCTCATGATGGTTTCATGTATTTCCAAACCCGATTTTCTGTCAATAAACACGATACACTCTGTTGCAGCAGGAATGTATCCGCATTCAGGATGCGGACCAAACGAACCTTCACTGGCCACACCAAAATCAAGATTTAGCAGATCCATGGCCATAAGGCACTTCTTTTGGGCCGCTGTATGCATATCTCCTACTCTTGGAATTTCACCCGAGAAGGTTCCCAATGCATCTGTATTTATGTTTTCGGGAACCATTGCAATAGCCCCAAACTCTGAAGCAAACAAGGGAGCAATTACCTGCTCTTTCTTATGCATGGTGGCAATGGCAAACAGCTCACCCCTAAGATGATATTTACCCTTCATTTGCAGCTATCAAACATTGTTTAATTGCCAGGCAAGAACATCTTTTTTCCTGTGTAAAGAGATCAATTACCACCCTTTACCCTGAAAGTCATAAATTGATTATTGACCTTGACCCAGAGAGTATGCAGGTTTACCGTTGAAATTATACAGATTCTCCGTCTTAATAACATCAATGCCGGCTGCTTCTGCGCTCGACAGCAACTGAATAATCTGATTCTTGGTCAACAGGCCTCCTGTGGTAGGTTTGAATCTGCAGCGCCAGTGATCGGTACAAAAAGTTTCAGGGAAACCATCTGGATATACTTTAATACCCCTGTTGGTAATCATGTTAAGTGCAATTCCATCAAGTTCCACTTTCTTCACCAATACTGCGAGCTCATTGGCATCTGTACCGTGCCAGTGAACAAACAAATCCACACCTGTAAGTTCTTTAAGCTGTGGTGCTTTGCGTGTGTATTTGGGCACGTGAATGGCAGCATCCTGATTGTAATGAACCGGTTTAAAACGGGTTGGCAATTGCCCCAGATTGGCAATTACCGCTTGAGCAAATTCATGCGTTCCCACTTTTTGCTTGCTCACACCTTCTTTATAAATATCGTAGGTATGTATACCATCTTCAATGGTTTTTAACCATGCATTCTGAACTTTCTCAGCCACTTTCACCTGACCAATATGGGTGAGCATTTGTATGGCACCCTGCAAAAGACCGGATGGATTTGCCAGGTTTTGACCGGCACGGCGGGGAGCAGATCCGTGAATGGCTTCGAACATGGCACACTCTTCACCAATATTGGCTGAACCTGCCAAACCTACAGACCCTGCAATCTGGGCAGCTACATCACTGAGCACGTCGCCATATAGATTGGGCATAACAATCACATCAAATGCTTCGGGTGTATCAGCCATTTTGGCTGCTCCAATATCGATGATCCAGTGCTCATTTTCTATTTCAGGGTATTCGGCAGCTATTTCATCAAAAACTTGGTGAAACAGACCATCCGTTTGCTTCATGATATTGTCTTTGGTGAAACAGGTTACTTTTTTACGTCCCTGCTGTTTAGCATATTCAAATGCATATCTAACAATCTTTTCGCAACCCGGTCTGCTTATGAGTTTCAGGCACTGAACTACTTCATCAGTTTGCTGATGCTCAATACCCGCATACAAATCTTCCTCGTTTTCCCTTACGATAACGATATCCATGTTGGGGTGTTTGGTACTAACGAACGGGTGTAGACTCATGCATGGTCTGATATTAGCATACAGTCCCAAAAATTTTCTGGTTGTCACATTAAGACTCTTGTATCCACCTCCTTGAGGCGTGGTTATTGGGGCCTTCAGAAATATCTTATTTCTGCGTATCACGTCCCAAGATTCTTTGGCTATACCGCTTGTATTACCCGATAGATAAACCTTTTCTCCTACTTCTATTTCGTCAATCTCAATTTGAGCTCCTGCCGCCATGATCACTGACAGTGTGGCATCCATGATTTCCGGTCCTATTCCATCTCCTTTGGCAACTGTTATTCTTTGCATTGTTCTTTATTTTTGAATTTTGTGCAAAGTTCCGAAATACTTTACAATTAATGATATAAAAATTTGGATTTCCCAGTTTCAAATCTACCAGCAAGATGCTAATTGCTCAAAAATCGATGCATTAAAAATTTTCAAACCATAATTTGAAATTCACCAATGATTCAATCGCCTGCTTCCGAAACTGAAATAATCTACATGCCTACAAACCAAAATTAACGAATCATTCATACTGGGTTAAGCAGATTTTGCTATGGGAGCTTTGGGCCCTACCAAGCCATTTATGTGTAAGTTTTAAGAT
Organism: Bacteroidia bacterium; assembly: GCA_044371405.1. Classification (GTDB taxonomy): domain Bacteria; phylum Bacteroidota; class Bacteroidia; order NS11-12g; family UBA955; genus RGEC01. The sequence continues at coordinate 38,162 of JBILTS010000004.1, read as the reverse complement.
TAATAATTCATTTTCATAATTTTTATTTCGTTTTATTTTTGGTTTTTTCATTTTCAAACACTAAATTCGATTTAGAATTTTAATATATTTATTTCTACGTACTATAACCAACTTAAAATGAAGAAAGTGAATTTTTCAATGATAAAATTGCTGCTGTCAACTGTGGGCTATTTTCTAGGTCAACACTGCTTAAGCAACAATTTGGCAATCAGCAATCCAGCGCTTCATAGCCAAAATAAAACCCTGGATTACACCATGATCAAATTTGACGTAAGCTGGAACAATTCATGGCGAGTTAATACCGGGCCATCCAATTGGGATGCCGCCTGGATTTTTGTTAAATACCGCAAACAGGGGCAAGCTACCTGGCACCATGCTACCCTAAACTATGTTGATGGAACCGGCAGTGGCGATGGCCATACGGAGCCCGCAGGAAGTAATATCAGCAGCAGTGATGACAATGGCAGTGGAGGCGCCCACGGTGTTTTCATCTATGCCAGCAATGCTATTGCCCAAGGCAATGTAGCTTACAACAATGTGAGCTTGAGATGGAATTACGGAACAGACGGACTGGCAGACAGCACCAAGGTAGAAATATGCATTTTTGGCATTGAAATGGTTTACGTACCGCAGGGAAGTTTTTATGTAGGCAGCGGTGGAGCCGAAACCGGGGCATTCTTTATGTCACCAATCACAACTGATCCTTACCAAATAACCAGTGAGAACGCAATTCAGGTTGGCAGTGGAATTAATGAGTTTAATTATACGAGTGGCGGTGATTTTTTGGGACCTATTCCCGTTGATTTCCCCAAGGGATTTAAAGCATTTTACTGCATGAAATACGAGATTACACAATCTCAATATGTTGAATTCCTCAATAAACTGACGACAATTCAAGCCACAGCAAGAAATTTAGTATCCCCGTCATTTCGATCTGTCATTCTGGGTTCATTCAGCAGCTACTCCACTTCAATGCCTTATGTGGCATGTAATTTTTTAAAATGGGCAGACTTGGCCGCATACCTTGATTGGGCTGCCTTACGACCCATGACAGAGCTGGAGTTTGAAAAAGCTGCCAGGGGCACATTATCCCCGGTAGCCAATGAATTTTCCTGGGGGAATACTGTTGCTGCTGCAGCGGTTGGAATCAGTAATCCTTCAAATAGCAATGAAACTGCAACAAATACCAATGCAAACAGCAACTTTGGCAATGTAGCAGGTGTGCAAGGCCCCATGCGGGTGGGATGTTTTGGTCAGGGGGTAAATACACGGGCCAGGGTTGGTGCAGGTTATTATGGCATTTTGGAACTGAGTGGTAATTTATTTGAGAGGACAGTGACCGTTGGGAACACCCAAGGCAGGGATTTTAATGGCTTAAACGGCAACGGCACTTTAGATGCCTCCGGAGATGCAGATGTTTTAAACTGGCCCGGGGCCGGCGGTACCGGCATGGGTTTCAGAGGTGGCAGCTGGAAAGACATTGCCGATCTTATGCGCACTTCAGACAGGTTTTATGCTACCAATGCCAACGGCGACAGACAGGGAGACTACGGTGGTCGCGGATGTCGTACCGCCCCTTAATTATATTAATATGAAAAACACAGGATTAAGAATCAAACTATTGACAATGGCCATGTCGGTTTTGACACCGATATGGTTGAAGGGGCAAATCTACACCGTGGGCAATGAGGATGGTTTTTCATTTGTCTGTGCAGGATCTTCAGGATTTGAACTTTTACTTCCTGCCTCTCTTCAAAGTTTTAAAGCCGATTGCGGGCAACAAGGCACGCGCATTTATTGGTCCTTTACCGAAACTAATTTCGATAATCATGTTACACCTGAAAAATCTTATGATGGCCGTCATTTTTTTTCATTTCCTTGCAGGATTGAATCCAATGCAGCAGGCTTTGAATGCTTTGATCGGGCTGCAAATATCGGCACGCGTTATTACAGGTTGAAGATAGCATTACCGGGTGCAGAAACCGAATATTCACAAACCATTGCCACTATTTGTGAACCGGCATTTGTTTACATTTATCCGAATCCATCTTCAGGTTTATTCACGGTTAATACTACTGATTTCAATTCCAAAATCATTATTTCAGATGTTGCCGGAAAACAGGTTTATGACCAAAATATAAATACCACCACCGAGCAAATAAATATTTCCGGAATGAAAAGTGGATTATACAATCTGGAAATACATAGTGAAAAAGGGACTTTTAGGCAACGAATTCTCATTGCAAAATAGCATCAAACCCACTTTATCAGTGCAAAATCCTGACGATGCGCCAGCAGCGGATGCTTGGGATATATACGAAAACCATACTCATAAACACCGGGTTTTTGCATTCGCACCTCACCTGTCCAGGTTCCTTCATCCTCTCCAGATATTACACCACTCAGGGCCGTACATTTCAACACCGAAAATGGCTCTGTAGTTTGTTTTCGCTTGCTGATGACCAACATCTCCACACCCAGTTCATCTGTCTTCAATCCATTTAACTTGAGGGTTATTTTAGGACACATACTCTCACCAAGCGGCATTGCTTTATTGGCAGTATCATGCCATTGTGTCTGAATAACACTAAGTCCGGACCATGCCTGTTCCACTTTTTGTTTCCATGCGGCAATGTCCCGAAGGGATTCGCGGTCATTTTGAATCAATAGCTGTTTTCGCTCATGTACCGGTAAGTACATTTTTTGCTGATAATCCGACAGCATCCTTCCTGCATCAAAATTAATGCGGACATGCTTGATAGCATTGCGCATTTTGGCTACCCACGAGTCTGGCTTGCCATACAATACAGCATCTTCATAGGCAGGTATCACTTGCCGCTCAAGCAATTCATACAGCCGCTCTGAATCCCACTCATCCTCTCCGTTTTTTTCAGAAACGTGATGTGAAATGGTCCAGCCGCAATCCATATTTTCTGCCTCTGCCCACCATCCATCGTCCGTGCTTAGGTTCAGCACCCCATTCATGGCAGCCTTCATGCCACTGGTACCACTGGCTTCCATGCCGTCCCTGGGCAGATTAAGCCATAAATCCGACCCCTTCACCAGATATTGAGCCAGCTCTATATCATAATTGGCTAAAAAATATAATTTGCCCCTAAACTCCGGACTAACCGACAAATTCAACAGGTGTCTTATTTCTTCCTGACCCGCAAAATCAAAGGGATGCGCCTTACCAGCGAACAAAAACACCACCGGAACACGGGCATTGTTCATGATTTTCAGCAATCTGTCCTGATCAAAAAACAACAATCCCGGCCGCTTGTAGGCAACAAACCTTCTGGCAAAAGAAATAATAAGCGTCTTTTCGTCCATTGGCTGAAACAAACCCGCATACCTTTTGTAATATCGATTATCCTTGGCATGGGCATGGCTAAAACGCATTTTCAACTCCTGAATCAGGCGTTTTTTTAGCAACAAATGATTGCTGAATATTTCTTCAGATGACAGGTTATCCCATTCGGTGCGTTGCCACATATCATCTACCCAGGTTGGTATATGAACACCGTTTGTGACGTGATCAATAAACAACTCATCTTCACCGTAACCCTCCCACAAACCAGAAAACATATGACGGCTAACCCGCTCATGTTTTCGACTCACAGCATTCATTCGAATGGACGTATTGGCAGCCAGCAAACTCATGGAAAAATCCTGTCCTGACCTTGCATGATTGGGCCAGTTACCCAATTGCATTAAGTGCTCCCAACTAATATTCAGCAGTGGTGCAAAGTGTCCAAGATATCGCCTCAGCAGCTCTTCACTGAAAATTTCATGACCAGCCGGAACCGGCGTGTGTGTGGTAAAAATGGTGGTAGACCTCACCCACTCGAGTGCCTCTTCAAAACTCATGTTTTCATCGTACATCAACATTCTGATTCGCTCCAGTGATGCAAATGCAACATGCCCCTCATTAAAATGAAACACATCGGGAGAAATTTCAAGGGATTGCAGCAAACGCATGCCCCCGATGCCGAGTAACATTTCCTGTTTTAAACGCAATTCGCGGTCTCCACCATACAGTTGGCCTGTTACCTTCCGATCCTCGGGCCGATTTTCTGCAATGTCTGTATCCAATAAAAATAAGCGGGTCCTGCCTACGTCAGCTCGTCGTACTTGCGCATAGAGTGTGCGTCCTGGCAGGGCAATATTCACCCGCAGCCAATTACCCTGAGCATCATAAACCGGATGTAATGGCTGACAGGTAAACTTTTGTGCCTCCAGCCCCGCAATTTGTTCACCATGAAGGGAAACCTCCTGCTTAAAATACCCATAGCGATATAGCAAACCCACACCAACCAAAGGACAACCATCATCAGAGGCCTGTTTCAACAAATCACCCGCCAGAATTCCCAACCCCCCGGAATATTGCTCCAGGCCCGAATAAATGCCATATTCGGAGCAAAAATATGCAACCACAGGACCGGGCTTCATCGGATTTTGCATGTATGCAGTAAAATTCTTGTACACCCTACCTAAATGAGCTTTGAACTGTTTATCACCTTCCAGTTCTGAAAGCCGGTCAGCACCCAAATGCTCAAGCATGTTCAGTGGATTGTGCGCAGATTGCTCCCAGGCATCGGGGTCCATATACTGAAACAATGCAGATGTTTCCGGATTCCAGGTCCACCAGAAATTCTTCATGATTTCTTCAAGAGGCACGAGTGAGGCCGGCAATCGGGTTTCCACAAATATTTTACGCCACCGCGGCATTCTTACCGGTCCTTTGATACCACCCACGGAAAAAGCATGTACCGTGGCCTCATGACTAAAGCTGGTCTGTCGGGTCTGCGTCTTTTGCAAAGCGCGGCTGTAGGCAGAAATATAGTTTTGCAACAAGTGTTTCCACAGTGTTTTTCCGGACAAGGCATGAGCCGAAACCCTCGCCATTTTAACCTGCTCGGCAGTAAGTGATGCAAATGTGATTGCCACTGCGGCTATATCCTGGCTAACTTCACCTACACTTTTCTCACCCCGGATTACCACAGCGGCACCATGCCGAATATCATTCATTGGCATATTGGCCAGTAAAAAATCGCCAAAACCGGCATTATCGGTGGTGATGGTGGGCACATGAAAAGCCACGCTCTCCTGTGGGGTATAACCCCAGGGCTCATAGTATGAGGGAAAAACTGTTAAATCAAAACCCGGCAGCAAATCATAATATGAAAGATGGTATATTCCGTCCTGCCCATTGAGATAAACAGGTGAATAAACCACATGCACCTTGCCGTCTTCACCACCTTGCAAGCCGGCATTTTCAATGGCAGTGGCAATGGCATCATGGCCGGCATCCATCAGATTATGGGTAAATAGCCGATTTCCGGCAATATGATCAACCTGCCCTGTAAGCACTCCCCTCAAATCTTTACGATAGCCGGTATGACCCGCAGGAATGAAAATAAACGCCACGATATCCCTACCCTGATGCTGATTTTTTAGCAATGCAAGTGATTCAATAAATGCATCAATCCCTTTATTGTGAAATTCATACCGGCCACTCTTGAGCAATAACAGTGCATTGTCTCCAAACACCCGTCCTTTCATGGCTGAAGCCACATCCAGCAAACACCTGCGTGCCATCATACGTTTTTCCTGAAAAAGAAAATAATCCGGAACAATTCCAGTATCAAAACCGTTGGGAGTAATCATATCAGGGGCTTTCCCCAAAAATGCCAGACACTCTTTGCCAGTAATCTCACTGACCGTTGTAAAACAGTCGGCGAGCCGGGCTGCACATTTTTCCAACGAGTGTTTGGCCAGCACATTAAACTTTCGGGCTTCCTGAGATGCATCGAATTGTGCCAAATTCTCATACAGCGGCAAACCGTTTCCGGCAATACTGCGCCCCAGCACTGTTGCATGAGTGGTAAACACCTTGGCGGCCTGAGGCACATGTTCCTCAAGGTACAACAACCCCACCCCGGTCATCCATTCGTGAAAATGGGCAACCATTCGATCGCTGTAGGTGAGGTAAAAATGATAAAAACTTTCAATCACTTTTCCTGCCGCATAACCAAACATGGCGGGCTCTGCATAGTCCCAGCCGCCGGTGAGGGAATCCAGCTGAAAACGGGTCCACAAATGGGCGAAAACATCATTCTTTTGGGCAAAAAAAGGAGTAAAATCCACCAGAATTACCGGAGGATTGCCCGGTATTTTCCATCGGCCGGTACGTGCCAGGATTCCCAGTGTCGCAGCATGGTTTCGCCAATCTGCAAACAATTCCTCATCTTCCTCAAATTCAGGATGCCCGGTGGTGCCCTTCCAAATATCAGGGCCAATCATAATCAGCTTGTCTTCCCATACCTGCATAGCAGCAATAGATTTACTGCTGATGACTGTATGAATGCCACCTACTTTATTGCAAACCTCCCAGCTAACCTCAAAAATCACATCGGCACTTTGTTTATCGTCTTCCATAAATCTATTCAATTTAATCGGTTTGAACCCTATGCGGCATCGCCTCACGCTGTGCTTTAAACTGCCTGCGCGGTAAAGAATCTGCAGGGGCGCGTGATTTTAACCTCAATTCAAAATCAGCCAGTACATTCATATAATTCACGAATGCCTCATATGGCGAATTGTAAGGATTGAAATATTTGTGCACGTCACCATCAGCAAAATATTTGGTGCACATGTAGTAGAAATGATCGCTGGTTTGCAATTTTTGCCAGTCACGCTGAATTTGTTCATCATTGCATTTTTCAACCAATGACTGCATGCGGTACAAACTCTCAAAAGCATCATCTTGCAAAGGATTTCCAAGCCAGGCAGTTAAATCCCGGGCTTCATCGGCCCATGAGACAGGTTCAGGCATGCTCAACACATCAGCGGAATTGAGTTGCTGCAAGGCCTCTGTTGGGGTTACAAATTGAAAATCTGAATGCCTAAAAACAGCATCGGGCAGCGCCCGTAAAAAATCAAAAATACCGGATTCTGCCCATTGGTGCTCCCCAAATGTTTCATAATCCATAAATAAGTTCACCAGTGGCTCGTCTTCGGGTATGGCATTCAGCCAGTGTACAAATTTCTCAGCGGTTAACGGTCCTTCTTTCCAGTCCGGCTGCGAGAACCGAAAAGCAATATCATCGCTTAGTCGGTAGTTCTTTAACAGCAATCCCAGATCGGGTGCATGGGCCGCCGAATAAAGATAATTGGGGCTTCTCCAGCCCAATATCCGGTCAGCCCCTTCCGCCAGAATACCGGCAAATCCCATATCAGCAGCATATTTACCAATAACATCGGAATATATTAGCTCTGTATTTCTAAGCACCGATGGCTTCTGTTGAAACAGGGTCTGCACCATTTCCCCATGCGCTTTTACCTGCTTTTCAAACTCCCGTCTACTAACCAATGCACTCAGTGAGTGAGAATACGTTTCAGCCAGTACCTCCACACCGGGCATAGACACCAGTTTCTGAAAAACAGACAATACCTGCGGATTCATTCTTTGCATTTGTTCCAGCACCATTCCGGAAAAAGAAAATGAACATTTAAACCTGTTGGGATGGCTTTGCACCAATTCCTGCAGAAGCATGGTTGCCGGCAAATAGCATTTGCGGCTCACTTTTTCCAAAATATTGCCGTTCCGTTCATCGTCAAAATAGCCACCGTTCCTACCAATATCGAAGTACCGGAACCGCCCCAACCGATAGGGCTGGTGCACTTGAAAATACAAACATATAAACCGCTTTTGTTTCATGATAATAATTTTGAATAGGTTCTTAGCACCCTTGAAGCCGCTTTATTCCAAGTCTGTAGCCGAGCTTGCTGTAGTCCGTTTCTGCTCATCCAGCGACTCAGGGAATGGTGTTTCAGCAATGCCATGATAGCATCCGCCATTCCATCAGTATCCCAGAAATCCATTTTCAACGCACTGTTTAGCACCTCCGCCACTCCTGTTTGTCGGGATATGATTACCGGAACCCCTGCCCTGGCGGCCTCCAGAGCAGATATGCCAAAGGGCTCTGATACGGAGGGCATCACATACACATCGGAGCTGCCAAATAATTCTCCAATGTCATCGCCCTGGATAAAACCGGTAAAACTGACCCTCGAAGAAATCTTTAATTGCGCCGCAAGGGTAATCATGGACAAGAGTTTATCGCCATGGCCGGCCACTACAAATCGCACATCAGGATTCTTTCTCAGCACTTTTGCCGCAGCATGTAAAAAATATTCAGGGCCTTTTTGAAAAGTCACCCTTCCCAAAAAAACCACAACAGGAAATGGCTTTTTCGATTTTTCCATTTGCCCTGCAAAGCCCTGCATTACACCATTATGCACCACATCAATCTTATTTTCAGAAATATGATATTGTTTAATTGCCAGATTTTTAGTATATTCACTAACGGCTATAATTCGATCCGCCGCCTTCATCCCTATTTCTTCTATAAACTTCACCTTTTCATTGGGATGATTCCCTGATCGGTCAAATTCGGTGGCGTGCAAATGGACCACCAGCGGTTTGCCCGAATGAGCCGATGCCGCCATGCCAGCCGGAAAAGTGAGCCAGTCGTGGGAATGCACCAAATCAAAACTGTGCTGTTCGGCTATGTGTGGTGCCAGAGACGCGTATCGATAAACCTCATCCATCAATCCATTACCGTATAAACCTGTGATACCCTCACCCATGGCGATGTGTGGCCTTCGTTGTTCTGCGATATAAGAATTTTGAATACCTGTTGCATACGTTTCTTCAGTGGCATAAGGAAACAAAGTCGTATTCACCTGCAGCAATTGCATTTTCCCTCGTTCAATAAAACGACTGAACTCCTCGGATATACCTGCTTCAGAAGCTCCAATCATGCGCATTGCGCCGGACTCTTCCCCACCAAATAATCGGGGCACCACAAACAACACCTCAGCACCATGCTCCATCAATCCCTTGGTAAGTCCATAGCAGGCAGTTCCCAGTCCACCGGAAATGTAAGGTGGAAATTCCCAGCCAAACATCAGCACCCGCATCTATGAAGCCGTTGCAGTTGCACGAAGGGTTTCTTTGCCCCGGGTTTCAGCTGTTTTTTCCCCTTGCAAGGTTTCCAGCAGCTGTTTTATTCGTAACATTTCAGCCACACTCCACGCCTGAGACACCGCCCCTTTGGGTTCAAAAGGGGGATCCCCGTCGTAGATCTCTGCCAGGGTTCCAATGCCATATTCTGTCAAGGCCGGCTGCAAATCGTCCCATATTTTTTGCACCATCACCAATGAGCGTTTTTCATGGGTTGCGCAATATGCATAGGCAAAATGCCCAAGTAACCATGGCCAGACCGTCCCCTGATGATAGGCCTGGTCGCGCTGTCGCACATTGCCTGCATAGGTACCTTTGTAATTTGTATCGTGTGGCTCCAGCGTGCGCAGGCCTCGCGGCGTTAGCAACTCTCTTCCGACGGCCTCCACCACAGCCTTTTTAACCGATTTTTTCAAGGGAGAATAGGGCAGCGAAACGGCAAAAATCTGGTTAGGCCGCAGTGAATTATCGGTCACACCTTGATAAAAGCTGTCTGCCAAATATCCGCGCCCTTCATCCCAAAAAACCTTTTCAAAACTTCCTTCAATGAGCGTGGGCCAACGGCTCCATGTTTCAATAAATGTGGTATCACCGGCACAACGAGCTGCCTCCAGACAAAAGCAAACGGCATTGTACCACAGTGCATTGATATCTACCGCCATACCTGAGCGAGGTGTAACCGGATAGCCATCCACAATGGCATCCATCCAGGTAAGGGCTTTCCCGGTTTCCGATGCGGTTAGCAAACCATTACTCATGGCATGTATACCGTTTAGGGTGCCTTTGGCATGATAATTCAATATTTTTTTCAATGCATCGCCATAGGTTTTCCAAACCTTACCTGCATCCTGAATATGGATGGCGTATTGTTGCAAGGCCCACACACACCAAAGTGCCGCATCGGCTGAGTTATAGGATGCATTGGCCTTTTTGCCCACATTGGGCAGTAGTCCGTATTTCAGATCTTTGAGGGTAGTGTTGATGACCTCGGTAAAAAGCTTTGGATTTTGGGTTGCCAGGGTCAATCCGGGTAGCGCAATGCAGGTGTCGCGGCCCCAACGGCCAAACCAGTGAAATCCTGCCTGAATTTCTTTGCCTCCACGAACCGTTTTTATAAACTGAGAGGCCGCGTGTTCCAGCATGGCCGTGGTATCCTTTAATGGCTTTAAGCCCCGGCTTTCTGTTTTAAAACGCGACATCATTTTCTCAGACGCCAATGGTTTTGAACCTGCCGAGAACACAACGGGCTTTCCAGGTTCAAGCGGAACCTTAAAATAGCCGGGACAGTATAAATCTTCTTCATAACCATATCCACGCTCCTGCTCATGCGCAAACTGCATGTGGTAATAAAAATGGGCGTGGTGAATAAACTCCTGCTTGCCGGAAACCTGGCAATAGAGCTTCATCGGCGTGTGGTCTATTTCGGTGCATATAACCAGCTTCTGCATCTCGGTTTTACCCATAAAATCGGGCTCCATGCGGCGCAGGTGATGGATATCGCGAAATGCCATGAGAGGGTGAATACCGAGCTGAACTCCGGCAATGTTGGTTTCCAGCAGTTCATACTGCACCCAAAGCCGGTTCTCAGTTTGCGACAGCATCAGTGTCTTACGCAGCCGCACCTGATCCACGCGAAAGGTCCAGCTGATGGCCTCATCCACATCCATCGATTCCAGGTATTGATAACCTACGGGATGAATGGCTTCGGGGTACCTATGGGTGGCCAGTTCAAATGTATCTTCATAGGCAAACAAGGTCTCATCCAGCGATGAAAGCATCACCTGCATTTGCTCATGCTTATCGGGTATCACCAGCATGCCGTGGTATTTGCGGCTGTGGCAGTTGCTAAGGGTTGATGACGCGTAGGCGCCATGGGGTGAAGTGCGCAGCCATTCGCGGTGCAGGTGTAAATCGTTTTTGTGCAGTTGTGATTGTGTGAAATGCATGGGATACCTCCGGGAATGCAAAACTGCAATCACCGGCCGGGCCATGGGGTGAGGTTAATGGGCGATGATGGTGATTGATGTCAGCGCAAGACTAAAAACACTTTAAATTTATATTTATCTACTACTTATCTTTATTTTATTTGTTTTTGAAGCTAATATTATCGCTTACTCATTTGATATAAAGTATATTTTTATTTACCTTTGTAATGAAATGTTCCGAAGCTTATCGCATTATAACCAAAGCAGGTTGGTTGAAAATTTCACAAAACGGCTCTCATATAAAATTGAAACATCCGGTCAAATCCGGAATAATTATATTCCCTGATCATGGCAATCAGGAATTGGGCAAAGGACTTCAAAAGAAATTATTTAAACAGGCCGGTATAAAATGAAAACGCTTAAAAAGAAGATCAACATAAAGGTAGAAATCACCAAAACCGGATATTCTGCCTACGCTGAGGAATTACCGGTTTACACCACTGGCAAGGATTTAAGCACCTTAAAACGCAATCTTATCGAATCGCTGAACTATTACTACGAGGATTTGGGATACGTGGTAGCAGATGAAAACCTAAAAATACACATAGACCTTCAGCAGTTTTTCCAACATTACAAGGTGCTTAACAGCCGATTTCTGGCCCAAAAAATCGGCATGAATGCAACACTGCTTTCCCAGTATGTGCGTGGTAGAAAAAAACCATCCGCAAGACAGACCGAGAAAATCCTAAACGGCATCAAAAGCATTGGCAGGGAGCTGGCAGATTTGCAGTTGGTTTGAAGCTAAACCCAACTCCCTGCGCAATCGTCTCTTCAATAAATTCGCATTTACGGAATCACTTCAATCATCGTGGCAGATTGGCCACTGCGCAGCAGATAAATCCCCGGTTTTGAAGGCGCAATCAATGCTTCCGCCTCTTTACCCGAATACATCAAGCGTCCGCCTAAATCATACATTTCCCAGCTTGCATCATGTTTAAGCCCCCGCAGCGGCTGGCCTGCCGTGCATGGCTGCGGATAAATGCGTAAGGGTTGTATTTGTGGTTTCTTAACAGCAGCCAATCTGTCGCACAAATACACATTCACGCCGGCTATGGTCATGTTTTTTAGCGAACAGGCATCGTCTTCTGCCGTGAGGGTAAAATTGAAGGTTTGGCCTTGTATGTTCTGGGGAATCTTCCAGCAGAAAACAGCTTCCTTTTCACGCGATTTTGCATCTTTTATTTTGAATGTAGCTCCCGGTATACCCTTATTCCATGCTACCGAAACCGTATCGGGATTTGTTTGACCAACAGCAGTGGTATCAGAAATGGTATAGGTATAACAGATACTATCGCCCGGGCAAGCATATATTTTCCTTGTCCCGGTAATCACAGGTGGATTATTATTATCACAGTCATTGCGCATAGCTATTTCTATATCCCTGCGCGACTTACCTATCCAAACCCAGTTTCCGGTGGGCGTTTTACGATACTCGGTAACCTCAATGGCAACAACCGCCACTTCCACGCAGTTAACAGGGGTGAAAACAAGATCACCGCTTGCGGTATCCAAAAAGAAACCCTGCGGCGGATTGAGACTGGGTTTTGGAGTGCAATTGATTACCCCGGGCGTAGGACAGTAAGCCGTGAGGGGATATTTTTCTGAAAAGCTACCACCGTAGTTAACCGGTGTGCTTGTATTGGATCGCAGTCCTGGAACCAGTCGATAAGAGATTGAATCCTGCTCTGCGGAATCCATACTGCCATGATTGTAGCGATAGGGCTTGTTACAACAGGTGAAAATAACGGGAAAATTGCTGAATTTAGGACTGTTGTTTGTTGCCGCCGGCGAAACAGATTTCAGGTTGGCCAGGTTAATGGTGCAGGTTGTCCAAAAATCCTGATTGGCCGGCCCGGTGGTGATGGATGCATTACGGCAGCACTGCCCTATTAGGAAGTTCACTTCTTCACAAGATGCATTCCCCACGAAATTGCTCAGTGGAGCAACACTAAAATCGACCACCGTATCGTAAATATGCTCTTCAACCCCCAACTTACCCAGCATTGTATTTTGGGGCGAACATGGTTTGGGCTGGGTTGAGCAAACCGGGGTAATATCCCGGATGGAGCGCAATTTTATGGCCAGGTTGTAAACGCCGCAAGCAGTGCCACCGTTTTTACCTGCTGTAACCACAAATGATGGCGTGGTCATGGGGATGCCCCGACAATCGCGGTAGATTTTGGAAGTAATGCGATACTTGCTTTTACCCAGATAGGTATACTGCATGTCTGAACCCATCAAATGGGTGGCTTTTGCGATTTGGCTGCAAGCAAGGAACAGCATGGCTGTCATTATAATTTTTCTCATATCGTTTACATATTAGACGATATATTTTGACAAATGTTGTCTCGTACTTTAAATTTATCCCCTCAACCCCTCCAGCACAAACAGCGCCTCAAACACATTCTCCACCCCTGTCACATTCACAATCAGAGCTTTGTCGGTTTGTTTCATACTGAATTTGCCGGGTTGTGTTGCAATCCTGTTCATCATCTCCACGAAAACATCGCTGTGGTAAACCGCTGCATTCGGAACGAAAAAATCCATTTACGGGTAGTGTGGCGGAATGCACAACATGGCAATAAATTGAATTTTAATCATTTGAATAAATATTAAACCATTGAACTATTAAAGTCGTCTAAGCTGTATAAAACATTAAAAAAAGATGAAAAAAATATTACCTATCCTGCTTTTTGCCTCAGTAAAGAGTGGTTTAGGCCAAACCAATGTGCGCGCCTGGAATTCAAATGGTCAGGTTTTCATTGTTTGGCAAACCGACACCCAGACTACGCTGACTTACAACGCATGGTTCAGCAACACACCGGCCGGCAGCACCACTAAATTGCAAAAAGCCGGAATGGTTTTCGAACCGGAATGGACCGGCAAGCGACTCACCCTGGCGGTACCCACCGCTACCTGGAAAATCCCTGATGGCAAAGGAGGCAACTATCAAGTGCAAAAAAATGAGGGGCTATTCGTTTACACACCCCATGACACAATGACCCGTTTCGTGTATATCACCCGTAACAACGACACACTGCTTTCCTCAAACAACCGCACCGCAGCCCCATTGTTTATGGATTACAGCCCTTCCAAATCCCGCGTCAAATGCCATTTGCAGTTTTCCGGAACAACCAAAGAGGGTTTCCCCTACTCAGTTTTTGCCATGTGGGTGGATGGAAGACAGAATCCGGCGGATGCAAGACCTGATTTTCCGGTGATGGCCAACGAGGCGAAAAACGGAGCTCCGCATGTCTTTGCTGTATTCAGGCCACAAGGTACGCTGCCATCAAGTCCATATCCTGCAGTTGTATGTCTTCATGGAGGTGGAGAATTTGGAAGCTACTGGTCTTATTCCCCGAATGGTGTACATTATCGCAATACGGGGAATGTTCCTGCCAACGGAATTACCATTGCCTTTGATGACCGTCTGTTTATGTCTGCCAATGGCGTGGTTAACGAAGACCGCCCCAGCAACTGGTTTGGCTGGCATACCCAACTGAATGCGACTACAGCAAGCAATGCACCTGCCGGTGGGCTGGTTGTGCCCTATACCTTGAGAAGATTGGTCTGGACCATAGACTGGCTGGTGAATGAATCACCCTACAACATTGATTCAAACCGCATTTCTATCATGGGGAATTCGATGGGCGGAACCGGTACGCTGCTCCTGTCGCGTTGGAAGCCCGAGAAATTTGCTGCTGCTACGGCATTTGTTCCGCCCCATTATACGCCCGGAACAGGGGGAAGACTGTTTGGCACTGAACAAACCAACCTCGTCACCACCGAGACAGGGCCTGACGGAAAGAAACTGCGCGTGAACGATTTTTTTAATCAGGCACAGCGCATCTCTCCTACCTCCCGAGACTTTTGTTTTACACGCATATGTCGCGGGCGTTGTGATGATGCCGCCGAATGGGGCCCGAGGCATTTGCAGCTGTTTAACGAAATCAACAACAAACAACTCGGTTTTCATCTGTATTGGGACAACCGCGACCATACTGCCTCTGACTGGACTACCGACGACCCCAATACCACCTGTAAGGATGTGGGGCAGTGGGTTGCACCCGTGCGCACGGAAAGATGCGCAGCTTCTTATCAGCAAATTTAGAAATAACCAATCCT
The DNA here is from genome assembly GCA_044371405.1 of Bacteroidia bacterium. Lineage (GTDB taxonomy): Bacteria > Bacteroidota > Bacteroidia > NS11-12g > UBA955 > RGEC01. Next base: position 23,021 of record JBILTS010000004.1, on the reverse strand, counting down.
ATCCCGGTTTTTATAAAGATGACCAGAACTTTGCAAAGTCCGGACAGCAACCTGAACTTGGTAACGGAGACCCTGCTGACGGCGATGCCTGGGGAACCTGGGGCGGCTATTACGACTGGGATGTGAACACCATCACCGATGCGGCTGACCGCTGGGAATGTACGGTCTATTTGGTGGGTCAATCGTCTGTTTCGGTTGATAATTGTCCGGTTGACTCATCCACCTGCGGAATTGGAATTCGCAAACCCCGTATATTCAAACCACAGCCAGGCAGTCAACTCAGCTGGAAACTCATTCGGGTTTCCAACAACGAGGTATTGCAATCAGGGGCAGTAACAGCCGACACTGCCGGCGTGGTTATGATTGATGGGCTGAAAATTTTTAAAGACCCGGTTCGCACCCGTCTGATTGTTGAAAACGGCAGTACCAGTGGCGTAAATAGTATTGACAGGCGGTTGATACAGGTTTATCCCAACCCTGCCCAAAACCAACTGACTGTTTCGGGAGCCATTCCTAAAAATTGCAGTTACACGGTGGTGAATGTATGTGGGGCAGAAATTTTAACAGGGGTGCTTCAACAGCCAAACATAGATGTTAGTAAGCTTCAACCCGGAACCTACTTTTTACGGTTGAAGGGTGGTTGTAATTTCACTTCGGTTAAAATGATAATGATTGAAAAATAAGATGAATACCATTTACAAAAAATGGGCACTGGGCCTGGCATTCATAGCCATTGGTTGCCATATTCAGGCACAACCTACTGTCCAGCAGATGGATGCTGCAGAGCAATACAGCGAAAGTCTGGGCGGCAGAACATTTTTAGTGGTTCATCGGGGCGCTATCATCCGCGAAACCTACAATAACGGAGGCAGCGCCGATATGGTCAATCTGCTGGGAAGCGGCACCAAAGGTTTTACAGGAATGATTGGAGCCATAGCCGCTTATGACAAAATCATTGACCTCGACAAACCGGTTGTGGAGGTCCTGACCGAATGGAGAGACGATACCGCAAAATCAAAGATTACTTACCGGCACCTGCTCACCATGTCAAGCGGGCTGGAGGAACTGAAAGACCAGACTGCTTGGACCGATTTTCTGAAAGCCAAGGTCCTCTATCCTGCCGGAACAACTTTTATTTACGGCCCGGACCCGAACATTTTCGGACTGGCCCTTCAGAGAAAATTGGGTACGGAAAAGGTGATAGACTACATGAACCGAAGGCTGTTTAACCCTTTGGGAATCAGGGTTGAATGGAGAGGCGGATTTGCCGATGGCAACCCTCAGCTCAGCGGAGGTGCTTATGTGAGGGCCAATGAGTGGTTCAAATTTGGTGAGTTCGTGCGTCTGATGCTGGCGGATAAATGGACAGGCCCTTCCATACTACCCAAGCAAAACATGATGGAGGTAATAAGCAGTTCGGATGCCTATTCAGCCTACGGCTTTTACTGGTGGTTAAAAGAACCCGTGGACGCACAAGTTGTTCAAAAGGTAGACCAGGTCAACAGCAATATTCATACTACGCAGATTAAACCCATCATTGACGAACCCCTTGTTCCGGATGATTTTATCATGTGTCGCGGGGCTTACGGACAGTGTTTGTATGTGATGCCATCGCTTGAACTGGTGGTTGTGCGCAATGCGCCTGCCAGTCAAACGGGTTTTTACAAAGACCGCGAGTTTCTGGTTCGGCTTTTGGGACAAAATGCCGGTACAGGCACAAAGACGGAAACGGAGCCAGAAATTCATGTTAGCCCTAACCCTGCAAGCAACTTGATACACATTGACATTCCCAATCTTGATGAAGGAACTTTTGAGTTGTACAATGCTAACGGGATATGCGTTAAATCTAGAACATTAGATTCCGGCACAATTGATATTACCAACCTTTCCCCTGGCATGTATTTCGTTCATGTTCGAGGTAAAAATAATGTAATTCTAACCAAGCAAAAGTTCATTAAAATCTGAATCAAAAATGAAAACTGTAAGACAAAACCTTTGCGTGCTCCTGTTTGTCCAGCTTTTTACGCTTCACAGAGCATCAGCCCAAGTAATTGAAACCATTGTAACACTGCCCAATTCGGCCGCCCCGCGCGATTTGCTGTACAACCCCATTGACAACAAAATATATTCGGCCAATACCCCGGATTTGAACGCCACGGGTCCAAAAACAGAAAGTGTTTCCATCATCAACGGAGCAACAAATCAGTTGATTACCTCCATTCCCATGAAAAAAGGTTCACGGGATTTTTGTCACAACACCACAGACAACAAGGTGTATGTAGCTAATTACTTTGCCGACAGCGTAACCATCATAGACGGAAAAACAGACCAGGTAATCGGCATTGTTCCGGTAGGCGACGCCCCACGGGCGCTGGTTTATAATTCCGTTAACAACACCATTTACTGCGCCAATGAAACCAGCGCAGATGTTACGGTGATTGATGGCAAAACCAATGCAGTGATTAAAACCATTAAAGTGGGAACCACCCCTAGGGTGATGTGCTACAATCCCATCAGCAACAAGGTTTATGTACCCAATGCCGGAAGCGGGAATCTGTCTGTAATCAATGGAGCCACAAACACCGTTATTGCCACACTGAAGATGGGCAATGTTCCGCGGGGAATTGTTTTCAATCCGCAAAGCAACCGGGTTTATGTTTCCAATTATTCATCCGACAATGTGAGTGTGATTGATGGGATTAAAGATTCTGTCATAGCCACCATTGTGGTTGGCGATGGCCCCACAGCCATATTTCACAACCCCGCAGGCAATAAAATTTACTGTTCCAATGTTGGAGCACCAGGTCCGGATTCTCCCGATGAATGCACAGTTTCCATTATTGATGCGGCCACCAACAAAGTAATCAAAACCCTCACCACCGGCGACGAACCCACTTCATTCTGCTATGCATCAAACTCAAAAAGGGTTTACTGGGCCAATGAATGGAGTCATGACATAGCCGCGGTGGATGCGGTCAGCGATACATTCATTGCCGTGGTAAAATATCCCGGTCCGCCAATTACCCCTGTGGATGTTTGTTACAACCCGCAAAACAACCGCATCTATACAGCCAACCGCATGAAATTTGCCATAGGCATAATAAAAGACACATTCAGCGTAACAAGCAGCGTTTTCAATTTTCAGGGGGAAGAACCAATGGTTTTGTTCCCCAACCCGGTTACCGATATACTCTACCTGAAAGAAGCATCGGCCTACACCATTTATTCCACCACAGGCAGCTTATTGCTTCAGTCTGAAAAAAAGGAAAAACAAATTGATGTGGTGGCACTGCCGGCGGGCGTTTACTTTTTAAAAACCGACAAGGGAAATGTTAGGTTCTTGAAAGAGTAACTTAACTATGAGCAGGGTGGTTTTAACACTGATGCTTGTTTGAAATTGACCGACGAACAAATCATCAAAACTTTCACTTTACGCAAGTTTAAATGATTGACTAATTATTCAAATCACCCCCGCAACCCCTCCAGCACAAACAGCGCCTCAAACACATTCTCCACCCCTGTCACATTCACAATCAGAGCTTTATCGGTTTGTTTCATACTGAATTTGCCGGGTTGTGTTGCAATCCTGTTCATCATCTCCACGAAAACATCGCTGTGGTAAACCGCTGCATTCGGATCACCGGGAAAATACAACCGCATTCTGCCGTCATTCAGCGTAATTTTTTCAAGTCCCATCTGCTTTCCGGCCCATTTTAAACGCACCGTGTCCAGCAGCGCCACCACCGCATCCGGCAACTTGCCGAAACGGTCGCGCAATTGCTCCGCAAATGCTTTCAGCTGCATTTCTGTGGCAATAGACGATAATTCACTATACAACGCCAGTCTTTCTGCCACCTGGGTCACGTAATGGCTTGGAATGAGCATTTCAAAGTCTGCCTCTACCTGACAATCGCGGCTGCTGATGTCTTCCGTGCCCTCTTCGTCAAACAAACCGGCAAACTCATCATGCTTCAGTTCGCGCACCGCTTCATCCAGAATTTTGTGGTACATCTCAAAACCCATTTCCGAAATAAAGCCGCTTTGCTCGGCCCCCAGCAGATTCCCGGCCCCACGTATATCCAAATCGCGCATGGCCACCTGAAAACCGCTGCCCAGATCGGTGTATTCCTCAATGGTGCGGAGGCGCTTGCGGGCATCTTCGCTCAGCACACTCAGGGGCGGTGAAAGCAAATAGCAAAAGGCCTTTACATTGCTTCGCCCTACCCTGCCCCGCATCTGGTGCAAATCGCTGAGGCCAAACATGTGGGCATTGTTGATGATGATGGTGTTGGCATTGGCAATATCCAAACCGCTTTCAATGATGGAGGTCGCCACCAGCACATCGTACTCGCCTTCTATGAAACGCACCATGGCATCTTCCAGTGCGGCACCTTCCATTTGTCCGTGTGCCACGCAAACCCGGGCTCCGGGCGCCACATCCTCAATCATGGCAGCAATGTCGTGTATATCCTTTACCCGGCTGTGGATGAAAAACACCTGTCCGCCCCGACCCAGCTCATGCTGAACGGCTTCTGAAATAATTTCCCGGTTAAAAGGATGTAATTCCGTATGGACCGGCTGCCGGTTGGGCGGTGCTGTATTGATAATGCTTAAATCCCTTGCTCCCATGAGCGAAAAGTGTAGTGTCCTGGGAATAGGCGTGGCAGTTAGGGTAAGCGTATCCACGTTCACCTTCAGTTCCTTGAGCTTTTCTTTGGCGGCTACGCCGAATTTCTGCTCTTCGTCAATGATCATCAACCCCAGGTCCTTAAATTCCACATCCTTGCCGAGTAATCGGTGCGTACCTATGAGCACATCCACTTTGCCCTCTTTCACTTTGGCCAGCGTGGCAGTCTGTTCCTTGGCACTTTTAAACCGGTTCAGATATTCCACATTCACCGGAAAACCGGCAAATCGTTTTTTAAAGGTGCGGTAGTGCTGCTGGGCTAGAATGGTAGTAGGAACAAGCACCGCCACCTGTTTGCTGTCGCAAACCGCCTTGAAAGCCGCGCGCATGCTCACTTCGGTTTTACCAAAACCCACATCGCCGCACACCAGGCGGTCCATGGGCTGTTCGCTTTCCATATCACGTTTCACATCCTCCGTGGCCTTGCCCTGGTCGGGGGTGTCTTCGTAAAAAAATCCGGCCTCCAACTCCAGCTGTAAATAATTATCGGGGGCAAACGCATAGCCCTTTTGTGCCTTACGGCGGGCATACAGACTGATGAGTTCGCGGGCAATGTCTTTTACCTTTTTCTTGGTGGCTTTCTTTTGTTTATCCCACACAGGGCTGCCCAGTTTGTGCAGCGATGGGGCCGTGCCATCCTTACCGGTGTATTTGGCAATTTTATGCAGGCTGTTTACGGATACATACAGCAGGTCATTGTCACGGTAAACCAGCCGCACCACCTCCTGCATCACCCCGTTCATATCCATTTTTTCCAAACCGGCAAACCGCCCAATACCATGGTCCATGTGGGTTACAAAGTCCCCCGGCTTTAGGCTGCGCAATTCCCGCAGGGTAAGCGATGTAGAAGCACTGTATCGCTCCCTGGATTTGGGACGGTAGTATTTATCAAACAGCTGATGCTCGGTGATGAAGGCCATTTTGGCATCGGCATCCACAAAACCCTGGCTCAATCCGGCATACACAGGTGTAAAATCAACTTGCGCATTCAAATCGGCAAGAATGATCTGCAATCGCTCTATCTGTCGGTTATTTTCGCTAAAAAGCAAGCATTCAATGCCTTCTTTCTTGCTTTCTTTCAACCAGTCAATCAGCAGGGTGAAATTTCTCTTAAAAATGGGCTGTGGCTGTTGTAGAAAACCTATACGTTTTGCTTTTGCCGAAGGATTACCCAGATAATGCAGCACTGTAAAGGATTCCAGAATACGGCCCAGCTGTCCCGGAGTGAGCAAACGGTCTTTGGGATGCGGTGGCACGTTTTCTGCACCGGCATCCGCAGCGGTGGCATGGTCCTGCAATGCCTTCTCCCAGCCCTTCCCCAGGTTTTCAATCTGCAATGGAAGCTCCGCGCCAAAAATGAGCGTGTCTTTTGCCAGATAATCAAATACGGGAGTTCTGTTTTCTTCAAACCGCGAATCATGCACATTGGGTACCAAGCTAAAGTGATCCATTTCTTTCAGGGAAAGCTGGGTGTTCACATCGAAGCTGCGAATGCTTTCAATATCATCGCCATCCAGCTCTATGCGAAAGGGATGCTCATGGGCAAACGAGAATAGATCCACAATGCCTCCGCGTATGCTGAAGGTACCGGGCTCGAAAACAAAATCCACGCGCTCAAATCCATTTTCCTGCAGAAAATCCATCAGGAATTCCAGGTTGAGTTGCTGCCTGCGGGCAATATCGAAGGTGTTTTGAGCCAGCACATGTTGTTCTACCGCCATTTCAGCAATGGCTGCGGTATAGGTAACCAGAATTCGTCTGTTGTTTTTACGCAGTGCAGAGATGGTCTCGATGCGCTCCTGAGCGGAGATGGCGTGCTCAGTACCCAGTTTGTAAGGTTTCAGACAACTGTCGGGCAAAAACAAAATATTTTCTCCCGGCAGCAAATGCTCCAGGTCCGTCTGTATGTAACCCGCCTGCTCCCTGTCGGGCATGATAATTAACAAGGGTTTGGTACTGGCCGAAAAAAGTGAAGCCAAAATAAGCCCCTGCCCGGATCCGCTCACGCCCTCCAGGTAAATTTGATCTCCGGCTATTGCCAGAGCGGCTTCCAGTTCCTGCATCGGGCCGGTTTGCCCGAAATGCCGGAGAATATCTCTGGTATTCAATTTACGATTGCAAAGTTACTGCCGAATTTCTTGCTACTTACTTTTTTCATCATGAAACAAGCTGCAAAATTTAATCACCGAATTTTTTACGGAGATAACAAACCTAGCATATTGCATTATATCAACATTTTAAAAATAATAAAGCACCACTTTAATCACGATTTCCTTAATTCAAACTCAAATTTAAAGCAATATATTTTCCAAGTTATTTCCAAGTTAGATTTGGATTTTACTTGGTTATTTTTTAAGTTTGTGCCATGTTCAAGCGCGTCGCAAGATACACGATCAAGGAAGATATGAAAGATTTCCCTATCGTTACCATCCTGGGCGCACGGCAGGTTGGAAAAACCACCCTCGTCAAACAACTATTCGAATCCCATGACAACGTCTTATTTCTCGACCTTGAAAAAGACGCTGACCGAAACCGCTTATCCGACCCGGAATTGTTTCTGACTTCACAAACATTTAAAACAGTTGTCATTGATGAAGCGCAAGCCATGCCGGAAATATTTCGGATACTGCGGCCCATTGTGGATGAACATCAGCGGCCCGGACAATTCGTTTTACTGGGCAGCGCCACCCCATCTTTGGTAAAAGGGGTGTCAGAATCACTCGCCGGACGAACCTCCTATGTCCACATACATCCATTATCCCTGCGCGAAACGCTCATTCGCGATGTATACATGCAATGGTTTACCGGCGGATATCCCAAATCGGTAAATGCAACCAGCAAAAGAGGCCGCCAACGTTGGTTTTCAGGATACATAGACAGCTATGTAAATACCGACATTAACGCCATGTTCGGATTGAATCTGTCGCCGGTAATCATTAAAAAAATGTGGCAGATGCTATCGCACCACCACGGGAACCTCTGGAATGCCGAAACATTCTCCCGTGCACTGGGCGTTAGCGGAACTACCGTGAATCGCTACCTTGAGTATTTACAGGCAGCCTTTCTGCTCACCATCCTTCAACCCTGGCACACCAACCTAAAAAAAAGACTAGTAAAATCACCTAAGGTATATCTTAACGATAGCGGTATTCTCCATCATTTTCATGCCATCCCATCGCTCATTCAGCTCTTTGGACATCCCATCTGCGGCGCATCATGGGAAGGATTTGTGTTACACGAAGTGATCAAACACCTGCCGGAAGATTGCAGTGTATATTTCTACCGCACCCAAAACGGCGCTGAATGCGATATCGTGATTACCCGCGGAGACAAAGTAATTGCTGCTTGTGACGCAAAATTCTCAAGTTCACCCCATGCCAAAAGAGGATTTATGCAATCGCTTACAGATCTAAATACCGAAAACGGCTATTTGATTACACCAACCTCAGAAACCTACAAGATTCATCAAAGTGTTACCGTAACATCCCTGATGGGTTTTGTTGCTACCATGCGAGACTGGTAAACTACGCTTTTCTGGCAATCGCTCTCTCCGCTGCAGCAACCACATCAGCGGAATCCAGGTGGTATTTGGTGAGCAATTCTTCCGGTTTACCACTTTCACCAAAGCTGTCCATCACGGCCACCATTTCAATGGGTGTGGGCAGGTTACGGGCCAATAATTGTGCAATACTGTCACCCAGGCCACCGTTTATCTGATGTTCTTCCGCCGTAACCACACAACGGGTCTTGCGGGCACTGTTGAGCACGGCTTCCGCATCCAGTGGTTTGATGGTATGTATATTGATGATTTCAGCACTGATGCCTTTTTCAGCCAGTGCTTCCCCTGCCTGAATCGCTTTCCAAACCAGATGGCCGGTGGCAAATATTGTTACATCAGTGCCTTCATTCAGCATCAATGCCTTGCCAATTTCAAACACTTGATTTTCAGCCGTAAATACAGGCCATTTGGGTCTGCCGAAGCGCAGGTAAACGGGTCCATGATGCTTTGCAATAGCTAATGTTGCAGCTTTGGTTTGGTTGTAATCACATGGATTTATCACCGTCATACCGGGCAACATTTTCATCAAACCAATATCCTCGAGTATCTGGTGTGTGGCACCATCTTCACCCAGGGTCAGGCCTGCGTGGCTGGCACAAATTTTTACGTTTTTGTCACTGTAGGCAATGCTTTGCCTGATCTGGTCATAAACCCGACCTGTGCTGAAATTGGCAAAAGTGCCCGTAAATGGAATTTTACCACCGGTAGCAAGTCCCGCTGCCAGCCCCATCATATTGGCTTCTGCTATGCCTGCCTGGAAAAAGCGATGTGGAAACTCTTTCTGAAAGGCATCCATCATCAGCGAGCCCGTCAAATCTGCACAAAGACCCACTACGCGTTCATCAAGTCTTGCGGCTTCCAGCAGTCCGGCGCCAAACCCGCTGCGGGTGTCTTTTTGGGCGGTTATTTCAAATTTTTTCATGGATTACAAAGTCAATACGGTGTTACTACCTGTGGTTATTTTAAAGTCAATTGTTTTACTGTAAAGAGTTCTTGTTTCGCTTTTGGCACGATAAACGGCCTTATAATCGCCGGGCTGCATGGTAATGAGCTGGGAGGTACGGGTACCGTCAATATCGGTAACCCATTCCATTTTATTTTCTCTGTAAACAAAGATGGAGGCAACCACGTCGCGTCCAAGGGTAAGCTGCAACTGACCCGGAGCGGGAATTTCTACGGTGTAGGTTTTATTCTGCAGCAATTCCACTGCCGGGATAAACATGCGAGGCAAGGTTAGTAATTCCAGATCATACTTCCCCGTAAGGTACTTTTTTGTGGTCTGAAAATCCTGGGCAAACAAAGTCTCCATGCTGCCCGTCTGCCTCACTATGGCCTGCAAACGGCCATATTTGGTTATTCCACCTACCTTGAGAGCAAGACTACCCATGGGAGTCTCAAAAGGCAATATATTATGTCGACCCGGCTGAAGCTCAACATTCCGTCTTGTTACATTGGGAAGGGTATGAACCACAATATCATATTTGCGCATGGGATCTAGGTATAAAGTATCAGGTATTCCCTTCCCATTCATGGTGTGAACCACATTTTCCAGCACTTGTCCGCTGATAGCATCATATACAGTGATGGGTATATCCGATTCACGCGGCTGATTCTGATTATCCAGCAGATTGAATTGTACAGAGGTATTATTCAGCGTTTGGCTCACAATGACGCCAATTATTTTTTTAAATTCATCCTCCGTTTGCGCATTAAAATATCTTCCTGCACAGGAATATGTTTGTTTGAATTTCTCGCCATCAGTCCCCAACCCAATAATAAACGGCTGAAGTATGATGCCTTTTCGCTGCAGCTCCTGGCTCACCGCGCAGGGATCTCCGGGGCATTCTTCTATACCGTCCGTGATGAGGATAATGACGTTCCTTGTATTCTTATCAACCGGAAAATCTTTGGCGGTAGCCAATAAGCTCTGTGTGATGGAAGTAAATCCCAGCGGCTTAACCTGCCTGAGTTTTGTGATAAAACCCTTATGGTTGTTGGGCGCAAAAGGAACTTCCAGTTTTGTATCGTAACAATCCCGCATGGTTATCGGCTTCCCATGTCCGAAAACCCTTAAGCCAACTTCACAATTTTCAACAAGACGGAGGCTATCAACCATACGGCTGATGAGGGTTACACTCACCGCCCAGCGGTTCGTCTTCCCCATTTCCGCCACCATGGAACCACTGGCATCCAGAAGAAACAATATTCGGGTTTTCTTACCCGGAAATGCATTCTGAATTTGTGACGAAGCTGTTACTGCAATGAAGACAGAAAACAGCAGTATCCATGGTTTAATATTTTTCATTAAAAGTCTCCCAGATCGGTTACAGGGAGCTGAGCCATGGCTTTCTCAAACTGCTCGGCATTGGGTGCTTTACCATGCCACGCATGGGTGCCCATCATAAAATCCACGCCCTGCCCCATCTCGGTTTTCATGATAATGACCACCGGCTTGCCCTGGCCCAATCTGGCCTGGGCCTGAGGCACCACAGCGAGGATTTCATCCATGTTATTTCCGTCCATGTGCACAACTTCCCAGCCAAATGCTGCAAACTTGCTGCCAATCTCATCAAATCCCATAATTTCCATGGTTGAACCATCAATTTGCTGACCATTGAAATCCACAGCTACTAACATATTGTCCAGCTTGTTATGCGATGCATACATGACGGCCTCCCAGATTTGTCCTTCCTGCAATTCACCATCACCTGTCACAACATAAACGGTGCGGTCATCTTGATTTAATTTCTTGGAAAGTGCAATACCTGCAGCTACGCTAAGGCCCTGACCGAGACTACCTGTGGCAACCCGAATACCAGGTAATCCCTCGTGGGTTGCAGGGTGGCCCTGTAGTCTTGAATTTATCAGTCTGAAAGAGTTCAGTTCTGAAACCGGAAAATATCCGGAGCGGGCCAAAACACTGTAATATACCGGCGAAACGTGACCATTGCTAAGTATGAAAACATCTTCATTTTTGGCCTCCATAGTAAAAGCCGCAGGATTGTGCTTCATAAAATGAAAAAACAACGCAGTGAAATAATCAGCCAGACCCAGTGATCCACCCGGATGACCGCTTTGTACGTTGTAAACCTGACGCAGAATATCCCTGCGAACCTGATTCGCCATCACTTGAAGCTGCTTCGAATCCATGTTTGAATGTGTTGTTCCCACTATGCAAATTTGATCTTGATATAGTATTCTCTATGCACAAGTTTTCAAGAGTCAAAATCATTATTGATTATTGCCCTGTCAAGACTTTAAGCACCCAACAAAATACTTGCTCTATCCCCCTTTTTTCACTATATTCGCGGGTTCAAATGAGGCGCTTTCTGTTTTGGATTTTAATCGTTTTTGTCGTTGCTGCCTGCAGCGATTACGGTAAAATCTATAAATCAAAAAACGCAGCTCTTAAGTACAACAAAGCAGTGCAACTTTACATGAAAAAAGATTATTCGCGTGCTTTGCCACTGCTGGAGCAGCTCAGAGATATTTACGGGCGGGCAACCGACAGTTTGGAGCAGGTCTACTTTTATACAGCATACAGCCACTTCGGTTTAGGTGATTATGAATTTGCCAGTATGTTTTTTAAAGATTTTACCGAAAATTTCACCAACAGTAAACGCAGTGTTGAATGTGCCTACATGGCTGTTTACTGCGATTTTCTCGATATAGGATCGCATGAACTGGATCAGAGCCAGACACTTAAAACCATTGGCGGTCTTCAAACTTTCATCAACTACAACCCCAACAGTGAATATGCACAACGTTGCAATGCGCACATTGATGAATTACGGCTAAAACTCCAGCGCAAAGAATATGACCATGTAAAACAATATTACCACATGGGTGATTTCAGAGCTGCAGTAAACGCCGCCAAAAACACGTTAAAACTTTATCCTGATTTGGATAAAAAAGAAGAACTTGAATTTCTCATAGTGAAAGCCCAGTTCAATTACGCAGCCAACAGCATCGAAAAAAAACGCCTTGATCGTTACAAGGAAGTTTTAGAATACTATCAGGATTACACATACAGCAACGGTAATGCAGGCGAAAACGCCAAAGAAGCAGCTGCCATCAACAAAAAAGCACAGGAAGCCATCGAAAAATTAACAACATTATTATGAGTCAACCCATATCCCGCAATGCGGAAACCCGCGATCTAAGAAATTTCGAAGCAGAAACAGAGAACATTTATCTCTCTGCTGTTATCATCTCAAAACGCGCCAACCAAATCGCTGAGCGCCAGAAAGAAGAACTTCGCAATCGCCTGGAACCCTTCGTAAATGATACAGATAACCTTGAAGAAATTCAGGAAAATCGCGAACAGATAGAGATTTCGCTGATGTACGAAAGACAACCCAAGCCCACCCTGCTTGCCACTCAGGAATTTGCCGAAGGCAAAACCTACTGGCGCATGCCCGATGCCAACACCGGTAAATAAACCGTTAAACATCATTTTGGGTGTCACAGGCGGTATTGCTGCCTACAAGATTCCCTTGCTTTTGCGCCTCTTCAAAAAAGCAGGTGCCAATGTGCAGGTAATCATGACCCCATCGTCTGAGCGCTTCGTAACAGCGGAAACTTTGTCGGTGTTATCCGAAAGACAGGTTCTGACTGATTTTTTCAATTCGGCTTCAGGCATGTGGAACAACCACGTTGACCTCGGTATTTGGGCCGACGCCGTTTTCATCGCTCCCGCAACCGCCACTACCATCGGAAAAATGGTGCATGGCATCGCAGATAATCTGTTGCTGGCAACTTACCTGTCTGCAAGATGTCCGGTAATCATTGCACCTGCCATGGACCTCGATATGTATGCGCACGATTCGGTAAACGATAATTTGGCAATGCTTGCTTCACGCGGTGTTCATATTATACCAGCAGATGACGGCCCATTGGCAAGCGGACTCTCAGGCCCCGGAAGATTGCCGGAACCGGAAGCACTGTATTCCGCGTTCATGGAAATAATGAGTCCAAGTATGCCTTTAAAAGGCAAAAAGGTATTGATTACAGCTGGTCCCACCCATGAACCCATAGATCCAGTTCGCTTTATTGGTAATCGTTCAAGTGGAAAAATGGGATTTGCACTGGCAGAATCGTTTCACAAAGCCGGCGCCGAAGTTATCCTTGTTGCTGGACCTGTATCTCAGACAGCTACAGCAGGAATTAAGCGAATTGATGTGGAAACCGCCAATCAAATGCACGCGGCTTGCCTTGAAAATGCAAACACTGCTGATATCATTGTAATGGCCGCCGCTGTTGCAGATTACAGTGTTGTAAACCAAGCGCAGCAGAAAATGAAAAAAGATGATAATTTGCAACTTGAGCTAACCAAAAACCCTGACATTCTTAAGGAATTGGGCACTTCCAAAAAAGCGGGGCAGACAATTATCGGATTTGCGCTGGAAACCAACGACTCAATAAAATACGCCATGGAAAAAGTAAACAATAAAAACCTTGATTTTATCGTTTTAAATACCCTCGAGGATGAAGGCGCAGGTTTTGGTCACAACACCAATAAAGTATACTTAATTGACAGAATGGGAAACATGAAAGAATATCCCCTGCTTACCAAGAAAGCAGTAGCTGAAATTATTGTTAAACAATCCGTAAGTTTTCACTTTTCGGGTACTTTTGCACAGATATGAAAAGGTTTCTGATATTGTTGACCTTGCTACATTCACTTAGAATCCTGAATGCTCAGGAAATTAAGGCCAATGTTCAGGTTATTGCCCCCAGTCTTCAGCTAACCAACAAGCAAATTCTAACTACCCTGCAAAACGCTGTTCAGCAGTTTATCAATACAAAAAAATGGACGGATGATGTTTTTGAATCCAGAGAGAAAATTGAAATGTCCTTCTTTTTTGAGATTAAAAAAGTAAGCAATGCCCAAGACTTTGTGGGAACGTTGCAGATCCAAAGTACCCGACCTGTTTTCGGCAGTAATTATAAAACCACCGTCTTCACATTCAATGATGAAGATGTAGCTTTTGCTTACCGAGAATTTGAACCCCTGGACTATCAGGAAAACCAGAATGTGAATGACCTGACCAGTCTGCTTGCCTTCTATGTATACATGGCCTTGGGCTATGATTACGACAGTTTTGCAGAACTGGGAGGGAGTACTTTTTACCAAAAAGCCCAAAACATTGGTGGACTCATGCAGGGTAAGCCCGGTTGGAACCAGGGTGATGGAAAAGGCCAGCGAAACCGATTTAATCTAATCGATGGTGTAAACAACAACCGTTTTCTGGCAGCACGCAAACTCACTTACCGCTATCATAGAAAAGGCATGGACAGGATGTCAGAAAACCCTGAATTGGCCAGATCAGAAATTACCGCATCCATCAAAAGCCTGGAAGAACTCTTTACACTCAGCCCCAACAACTTGATTACCAGGGTGTTTTTTTCTACTAAGTGGGCTGAAATAGTCGAGATTTACAAACAAGCTCCCGTACCCGAAAAGAACAATATTCTTGAGCTATTGCGAAAATTGGATAGCCAAAACAGCAATCGATACGAAAAAATCAAGGCGTGATTTGCATTACCCATACTATTTCAGATTCTATCGGGGATTTCCTCTCAGTAAACAAACCGGATAAAATTTTTATACTTTGCGATGCGACAACTCGTTCAGTTTGCCTTCCGGAAATCTCCATTGATACGCCTTTCCAAATAATTGAAATTGCGGAAGGTGAAAGCGGTAAAAATCTGTTGACCTGCGAAAATGTATGGAAAGAACTGGCCCTGGGTGGAGCAAGTCGCCAATCATTGCTGTTATGCCTGGGCGGTGGAAGCATTACAGATCTTGGGGGATTTGTGGCATCAACCTACCAGCGGGGTATTAAAGTCGGGTATATCCCCACCACCCTGCTTTGCATGGTGGATGCTGGCATTGGAGGGAAAACCGGTATCAACCTGGGTGCGCTTAAAAACTATATCGGCACATTCAGAGAACCAGATGTCATTTTTGTATACCCCAAATTTTTAACTACCCTGCCCAATACAGAATGGCTTAACGGAAAAGCTGAAATTGTAAAGCATGCCCTGCTATCCGGCCATGGCTGGAATGAAATCATGCAAAAAGGATTTCCTGAAAAAACAAACACAGAAGAATGGTCCGATTGGATTAATGGTAATATCCATTATAAGGATAGCATTACCTCCGCAGATTTTACGGAGAATAATATCAGAGCCATCCTCAATTTCGGGCACACTGCAGCACACGCTTTGGAATATCTGTATCTAAGCAATGGCCGGGAATTGCCACATGGTCAAGCCGTTGCAGCCGGAATGCTCATTGAAACCATGGCTGCCTCTAGGTTACAAATTTGTCAGGATGGACTATTACAGGATATTCGGTCCTGTATCTCCAAAAACTTTGAACCGGTAGTATACCACAAGGAAGATATTGCTGAATTAAACAATGCAGCAGCAAAAGATAAAAAATCTATGTCAGGCGCTATTGTTTGCAGTGTCATAGCAGATTCCGGCAAACCATGCGAACCCACAATAATTCCGGAAGTAATTATGACTCAGGCATGGTTGCAATACTTAAATGAAACTGCATAAAAAATCAGATCTGCCGGAGCTTGTTTCTGTAACCCTTCCGGGTTCCAAGAGCATTTCACTAAGGGCACAGATGGCTTCCACTTTATGCGATTCCCCATTATCTCAATTAAAAGGATTATCTGATTCTGACGATACCCGTCACCTGGCAAATGCGCTAACCCGCCCCGATAAATCAAACCATTCGTTTGGAGATGGTGCTACCCCGCTTCACTTCTTCATGGCCTATGCTGCTGCCAGGAATTTAAGATGCTCTTTAACCGGCTCAGAACGGCTGATGCAAAGACCCCATGAGGATTTGGCCAACATACTTAGACAATGCGGTGCTATTATTAATATGAATTCAAAGGAAATTGTTATTGAGAAAGGAATCACTTCATTCAACAGTGTTTGGGCTGATGCCACCCGCAGTAGCCAGCATATTTCATCCATGATGATGCTTGCACCTCTTTTTCCTGGTCGAAAATCCATTATCCTTCAGGGGAAACCCGCTTCCTATCCATATCTTCAGCTAACTGCCGAAATACTCAGGGTATTCGGAATAGATTCCAATGTAACTGCCAAAGCCGTGACCATTGAAGCTGGACAATACAAAGCACCCGATGCTTTTCGCATCGAGCCAGATTGGTCTGCAGCTGCATTTTTCTATTCTCTGGTGGCATGCCGGCCCGGTATTCGAATTCTATTAAAAAATCTAAACTTGGTCAGCATTCAGGGTGATGCCGCTATAGCAAAATTTTATGAAGAGCTAGGTGTGAGGTCATTCCAAACAGACGATGGTGTTTTAATCGCCAATAACGGCATAAAAAACCCAAACCCTGTATTTGATTTGTTGCATCATCCGGACTGTGCCCCTGCCCTGCTGGCCAGCTGCGCTTTCCTCGGATTGAATGCTTCATTTTTAGGATTGGAAAATCTGGCCATCAAGGAAAGTAATCGATTACAGGCCATGAAAGAAAATCTAGCTCAAATCAACGTAGAAATAAATAACCATGATGGTATGCAAACATTGGCTTGTCAATTCAAATCCAACAACCCACTCCAAGTCAGAACATACAATGATCACCGTATCGCCATGGCCATGGCCGTGTTTGGCCTGAGTCACAGTCTTAGAATTGATAATCCTGAGTGTATTAATAAATCTTTTCCGGGATTTTGGCAACAATGGGCCCACTGGTTTCATATTGAGGCGTAATTTTGTAAATCATGGCTTCAAATACAATTGGCAGTATTTTTAAGGTAAGCAGTTTTGGTGAGAGCCATGGGAAAGGCATTGGCGTGCTCATAGACGGGGTACCGGCCGGCATTGTCATTGATGAAAACTTTATCAGCAACTCCTTACAGCGCAGAAAACCAGGTCAAAGCAAAATCACCACCCCAAGAAATGAAAAGGATCAATTTCAAATCCTGTCTGGTGTTTATGAAAATAAAACCCTGGGTAGTCCAGTATGTATATGGATTCCCAATGAGGATTCGAATCCTGCAGAATATGATTTGTTAAAAGATGTATACAGGCCTGGCCATGCAGATTACACCTATGACGTAAAATACGGACTCAGGGATCACAGAGGCGGTGGTAGAAGCAGTGCTCGCATTACGGCCGGCTGGGTGGCTGCAGGAGCCCTTGCCGAACTTGCCTTGAAACAAATTATTCCCGACCTAATTATTCTTGCCTGGGTAAAACAAATTCATGACATTACTGCTGATATTTCACATATTCCCATAAACAGGCAACAAATAGATAAAAATGCGGTTCGCTGCCCCGATACCATCGCAGCTGAAATGATGGAAGCAGCCATACTAAATGCGAAAAGTGAGGGGGATTCTTTAGGGGGGATCATCAGCTGCAAAATTGAAAACTATCCAGCAGGCATTGGAGAACCTGTTTTTAATAAAATATCTGCTCGCCTGGCCCTTGCTATGGTGAGTATTAATGCTGTAAAAGGGTTTAACATGGGAGGTGATGTTAACTTGCTCAAAGGTTCACAAATGAATGATGCCTTCGATACCTTGAATAATAAAATCATAACTACTACCAACCACTCAGCAGGAATACAAGGAGGCATTACCAACGGTATGCCCATTATGTTTGATATAAGTTTTAGGCCAACTTCCACCATCCGAAAATCTCAAAAATTTATTGACAAACAAGGCAATCTCACTGAACTAAATATTGATGGTCGGCATGATCCTTGTGTTTTGCCACGGGCTGTGCCAATTGTAGAAGCGATGACTGCCATTACCTTATTGGATTTGGTTCTGCTTGACAGGGTTAGCCGTATTAACCTGTAGAGCTTATGGTTACCTTTGTGCAATGCATCGTGAAGAAATATTACAGCAATTTGATCGATTACTAACCATCATGGATGAGCTTCGTGCTCAATGTCCATGGGATAAAGAACAAACCTGGGAAAGCATCAGGCACTTAAGCATTGAGGAGATTTATGAACTAAGCGACGCAATTCTTGAAAATAATGTGCAGGAAGTAAAAAAGGAACTTGGGGATATTCTGCTACACATTGTCTTCTATAGCAAAATAGCAGATGAAAAAAAGTGGTTTAACACTGGCAATGTTATAGATGAATTATGCAATAAACTCATAAGAAGACATCCGCATATTTATGGCAATGTAATAGCAGATGATACTGAAACTGTCAAGGCCAACTGGGAACAAATCAAACTTAAAGAAAAGGGATCAGAACGAAAAAGTGTTTTACAAGGTTTACCTAAGAGTATGCCGTCCATAGTTAAAGCATACAGGATGCAGGAAAAGGTATCCAGTGTCGGTTTTGATTGGGACACCGCTGAGGAAGCTTTTTTAAAAGTTAAAGAGGAACTAAATGAATTTGAATGTGCTGAAAACAAAGATGAAAAGGATAAGGAATTCGGTGATCTATTATTCGCGTTGATCAATTACGCTCGCAAAAGTGGTATTAACCCTGATGATGCATTAGAGTTGACAAACATTAAGTTTAAACGCAGGTTTGAATATATTGAGAAAAAAGCTGAGGAGTCAGGAAAGGATTTGAAGCAAATGACATTATCAGAAATGGATGTATTCTGGGATGCAGCTAAAGCTAAAGAAAAGAGTTAGGTTATAAATAAAAAAACCCGCACAAGGCGGGTTTTTTAATAAAATCGGCGACGACATACTTTCCCAGGTGTTACCCCAGTATCATCTGCGCTGCAGGGCTTAACTTCTCTGTTCGGGATGGGAAGAGGTGGACACCTGCGCCATAGTCACCATAAGATCTTTAATGATCAATGACAAATGTTGGAAATAAGTAATGATGATATTTATTATTAATTGGTAAGCTTACGGGTAATTAGTACTACTCGGCTATGACATTACTGCCTTTACACCTGTAGCCTATCAACGTGGTAGTCTTCCACGACCCTTAAAGGAAAACTCATCTTGAGGCTAGTTTCGCGCTTAGATGCTTTCAGCGCTTATCTATTCCGCACGTAGCTACTCTGCGATGCAGCTGGCGCCACAACAGATACACCAGAGGTGCGTCCGATTCGGTCCTCTCGTACTAAAATCAGATCCTCTCAATTTTCCAACGCCCACAACAGATAGGGACCGAACTGTCTCACGACGTTCTGAACCCAGCTCGCGTGCCACTTTAATGGGCGAACAGCCCAACCCTTGGGACCTTCTCCAGCCCCAGGATGTGACGAGCCGACATCGAGGTGCCAAACCTTGCCGTCGATATGAGCTCTTGGGCAAGATCAGCCTGTTATCCCCGGCGTACCTTTTATCCTATGAGCGACGGCCTTTCCATGCAGAACCGCCGGATCACTATACCCTACTTTCGTACCTGCTCGGCTTGTAGGCCTCACAGTCAAGCACATTTATGCTATTGCACTCTACGCACGGTTACCAAGCGTGCTGAATGTACCTTTGGAAGCCTCCGATACTCTTTTGGAGGCGACCACCCCAGTCAAACTACCCACCATGCACTGTTCTCCGCGTGGCGGAGTTAGGATTCAAATAATTGAAGGGTGGTATTTCACCATTGGCTCCACGACACCTAGCGGCATCGCTTCAAAGCCTCCCACCTATCCTACACATCAATTACCCAAACCCAATGCAAAGCTATAGTAAAGGTGCACGGGGTCTTTCCGTCCCGTTGCGGGTACTCGGCATCTTCACCGAGACTACAATTTCACCGAGCTCATGGTTGAGACAGTGCCCAGATCATTACACCATTCGTGCAGGTCGGAACTTACCCGACAAGGAATTTCGCTACCTTAGGACCGTTATAGTTACGGCCGCCGTTTACCGGGGCTTCGATTCAATGCTTCGCTTGCGCTAACATCCCCTCTTAACCTTCCGGCACCGGGCAGGTGTCAGACCTTATACATCATCTTTCGATTTAGCAAAGCCTTGTGTTTTTGATAAACAGTTGCCTGGGCCTTTTCACTGCGGCCTCGATTAGATCGAGGCACCCTTTCTTCCGAAGTTACAGGGTCAATTTGCCTAGTTCCTTAACCATGACTCACTCGAGCTCCTTAGGATACTCTCCTCATCCACCTGTGTCGGTTTACGGTACGGGCTAATGCCGGAGCTTTTCTTGGAAGAGAACTCACAACTTCGCTTTGTCCGAAGACTCGGCTCAGCGCACAAAATCCGTCTGTACGCAGCTGCTACATCTCTCCGTCCCTCTCGGCCGGTACAGGAATATTAACCTGTTGTCCATCGACTACCCTGAAACGGTTCGCCTTAGGTCCCGACTAACCCTGATCCGATTATCGTTGATCAGGAAACCTTAGATTTACGGAGTGGAGGTTTTTCACCTCCATTATCGTTACTTATGCCTACATTTGCTTTTCCAGCGGCTCCAGTAGTCCTTACGGAACTCCTTCACAGCTTGCTGGAATGCTCCTCTACCACCCCTTACGGGATCCAGAGCTTCGGTAGTATACTTAATGCCCGTTTATTGTTTATGCCCTGTCGCTCGACCAGTGAGCTGTTACGCACTCTTTAAATGAATTGCTGCTTCCAAGCAAACATCCTGGCTGTCTGTGCGACTGGACCACATTTGATCAACTTAGTATACATTTAGGGACCTTAGCTGTTGGTCTGGGTTGTTTCCCTCTCGGGCACGGACCTTAGCACCCATGCCCTCACTCCCGGATATTATGTAATAGCATTCGGAGTTTATCTGAGTTCGGTAGACTTTGACATCCCCTTACCCAATTCGTAGCTCTACCTCTATTACAGTCCGTCCGAGGCTGTTCCTAAAAACATTTCGAGGAGTACGAGCTATCTCTCAGTTTGATAGGCCTTTCACCCCTACCCTCAGCTCATCCGAAAACTTTTCAACGTTTACCGGTTCGGACCTCCACTCCGTGTTATCGGAGCTTCATCCTGGCCAAGGGTAGATCACAAAGTTTCGCGTCTACCCCCACTGACTATGCGCCCTGTTAAGACTCGCTTTCGCTTCGGCTGCCCCCGTCAACGGGGTTAACCTTGCCAGTGAGGAGTAACTCGTAGGCTCATTATGCAAAAGGCACGCCGTCATCCCGATAAATCGGGACTCCGACCGCTTGTAGGCGTACGATTTCAGGTTCTTTTCACCTCCCTGTTCGGGATACTTTTCACCTTTCCTTCGCAGTACTGGTTCACTATCGGTCTCTCAGTAGTATTTAGCCTTACCAGATGGTGCTGGCAGATTCACGCAAGGCTTCTCCAACCCCGCGCTACTCAGGATACTGCCCGGATATACAAGCTTACGCATACGGGACTATCACCCTCTATGGTATAACTTTCCAGAAAGCTTCTGCTTTACTTATATATCGTTATGGCAGTCCTACAACCCCTCTGTTGCCGTAACAACAGAGGTTTAGGCTTTTCCCCGTTCGCTCGCCACTACTTGGGGAATCATTTGTTATTTTCTTTTCCTCCGCTTACTTAGATGTTTCAGTTCAGCGGGTTTGCTCTATAATCCCGTAAACGGGATGGGTTGCCCCATTCGGAAATTTCCGGGTCAAAGGTTTTTAGGCACCTAACCGGAACTTATCGCAGCTGAACACGTCCTTCTTCGCCTCTGAGAGCCAAGGCATCCGCCGTACGCCCTTAGTAACTTATCCTAATAAATTATCTTTTTTACTTATTTCCAACATGTCAAAGAACAGTGCTTAAGCGAACTTAAGCGTTGTGGAGAATAACGGATTCGAACCGTTGACCCCCTGCGTGCAAGGCAGGTGCTCTAGCCAGCTGAGCTAATTCCCCGATGCGTGTGCAATTTGTTGTAGTCCCGAGCAGACTTGAACTGCTGACCCCTACATTATCAGTGTAGTGCTCTAACCAACTGAGCTACGGGACTGGCAGCAGTTTTCGGTAGCTAGGTTTTACAACCACGTCATCGATGAAACTGTTAAAGAACGAAATTTTGAAAGAAATAAGGAATAGCAAGTCAGCCGGAATTATTATTGTCTAGATAGACTCTAGAAAGGAGGTGGTCCAACCACACCTTCCGGTACGGTTACCTTGTTACGACTTAGCCCCAGTCATTGGTATAACCCTAGGCGACTCCTTGCGGTTATCGACTTCAGGTTCTCCCAACTCCCATGGCTTGACGGGCGGTGTGTACAAGGCCCGGGAACGTATTCACCGGATCATTGCTGATATCCGATTACTAGCGAATCCAGCTTCATGAGGTCGAGTTGCAGACCTCAATCCGAACTGAGATTGGCTTTTTGAGATTAGCATCATGTTGCCATGTAGCTGCTCATTGTACCAACCATTGTAGCACGTGTGTAGCCCTGGACGTAAGGGCCATGATGACTTGACGTCGTCCCCGCCTTCCTCACTACTTACGTAGGCAGTCTTCTTAGAGTCCCCAGCATTACCTGTTGGCAACTAAGAACAGGGGTTGCGCTCGTTGCGGGACTTAACCCAACACCTCACGGCACGAGCTGACGACAGCCATGCAGCACCTTGAAACTGGTTCCGAAGAAAAGCCACCTTTCGGCAGCGGTCCAGTCCCATTTAAGCCCAGGTAAGGTTCCTCGCGTATCATCGAATTAAACCACATGCTCCTCCGCTTGTGCGGGCCCCCGTCAATTCCTTTGAGTTTCAATCTTGCGATCGTACTTCCCAGGTGGATTACTTAACGCTTTCGCTTAGCCGCTGACAGTGTATCGCCAACAGCGAGTAATCAACGTTTAGGGCGTGGACTACCAGGGTATCTAATCCTG
>JBILTS010000185.1:0-3161 GCA_044371405.1 Bacteroidia bacterium | reverse complement strand
CAATATGCTGACGCTGTATTACTTCGGTCCCACGGTGGAGTTGCTATACGGCACACTGGGTTTTGCAGCTATTTATGTATTGTCAATAATTGGCGGAAACCTATTTACCATGGTAACCCACCGAAAAAATCTGAACTATAGCGCCCTTGGAGCTTCGGGCGGGTTATTCGGGGTGGTTTTTGCGTTTGTTTGGATGCTTCCCGATGCACGGCTTGCTTTGTTTTTTATACCGGTATTCATACCCGGTTGGCTTTTTGCCATCATCATTTGCTGGGTATCGATGATTTTATCGCAGCTGCCAAGGGCCGGAGAAGCAGGCATTTCGCACGAAGGACACCTTGGCGGGGCCATAACAGGAGCTTTGGTGGCGTTGTTTTTTCATATTCCTGAGAACGTACGCACAGAGCAGATAGGGTTTTTGGCAGGGGCAATTTTACCTGTTATTTTGTTTGGAATTTGGAAATGGCTGAAGCCGGGTAGAATGTGGTAAGGATAGTAAAGTCCTGGTTGGCTCCGCTCACTCGGTCTTTTTATTTGCCAGATTAGCAAAGAAAGCTTTGCACCCCGACAAATAAAAAGTCCCACACTTTCGTGCAGGACTTTTTAATTAGTGCCCAAGACTGGATTCGAACCAGCACGCCGTTTCCAGCGCTACCACCTCAAGGTAGTGCGTCTACCAATTTCGCCACCTGGGCAAGAGAAAGAAATTGGTGCCCAGAACAGGACTCGAACCTGCACACCTCGCGGCGCCGCCACCTGAAGACGGTGCGTCTACCAATTTCGCCATCTGGGCATTTACAGCCATATTTTATGGCTTTTAATTTCTTTCAATCGTTTTTAGAACGGGGGTGCAAATATAGTGAATTTGGATAACAATACAAAGAGAAATCGGTTGCTGCATGGGTAATCCCGGAGGCTTATTCTCTTTATGTGTCCTCTACGGGGTCGGCGGGGGAAAATACTGATGGAGTTTTGCTAAAAAACAACAACCAAACGCCAAAAGCGGTTCCCGGATTGTCCTTTGAATGATTTCCACCCCGTAATTGGCTTTTAATTATGATCTGCGGAATTGTATTTTTGTTTACAATAAATACTTTACTGTAAACTACACTAAATTTGCCGTATGAAAACCCGCGAAAAAATTATCGCTATGCTCAAAAAACACGGTCAAATGAGCATTCAGGATTTGTCAGTAGCTTTGGGTTTTTCAAGGCAATACATACACCGTAAAATCAATGAACTCGAAGAAGCAGGTTCAGTCAGAGCCTTGGGCAAAGCACCCCACGTTTTCTACGCGCTGAAAGAGGAAGAGTCAGAAAGACAATCCTACAATATTTGTTTTGAAGACGAACAATTCCTGAAATCACATTTTATACTGGTTGATTCACTGGGAAACCTATTGAAGGGAATTGATGCCATGCAATATTGGTGCGACAAGCAACACCTGAAACTAGAAAAAACCCTGCCTGAATTTATCGAAACGCGGAAAAAGTATCTGGCATTTTACAACACCCAACACCTGATAGACGGTATTGAAAAACTGAAAAACACAAAAGGAATTGGACCTATAGGTATGGATTCTCTGTTTTACCTAGATTTTTATGCCATAGAACGCTTTGGAAAAACGCAGCTGGGCACATTGATGCATTATGCCAAACAAGGGCAAAACAAGATTCTCATGAAAAAAATAGCGGATGAGGTTAGGCAGCGTATATATAACCTCGTAAACGAAATGCAGGTAGATGCGGTTTTATTCATACCTCCCAGCATAGACCGCAAAATTCAGATAATGACAGTGCTGGAAAAATTGCTTTCCATTGATAAACCCGTGATAAAAGTTCAGAAAATAAAAAATGCCATTGTGGTTCCCCAAAAAGCACTCTCCAATATTTTTGAGCGGGTAGCCAATGCCAAAAATACTTTTTATGTACCGGATCAAAAAGCTTACAAGCGGGTTCTGATGATTGATGACGCTGTTGGCAGTGGCGCAACCATGAATGAAATTGCAATGAAACTAAAAGAGAAAAAACTGGCAAAAGAAATTATAGGCCTTTCCATAACAGGCAGTTACAAAGGTTTTGAAGTAATTTCTGAATTGTAAAAAATATTTCTTTTATGGAATAGGATTCCGCATTTGGATGTTTTTATAAAAAGATATATTTAAGATGCAGATGTAAAAAGGGAAACCAACTGCTAATGAGAAACGATTATGCCCATTTGTGCGACCCCTCCGGGGGCGGGAATCTGCATTAACCAACGGGATAGGCACCCCATAGCCGCAAAAAAAGCCCCATTTCCGGGGCTTTTTTCATTTTTATCAATTTCTGTGGCTAAGGAAGCCGATATTCTCAAATAATCACTCCACAGATTCTATCCTAAAAAATGTGTGATACTTTGAGCGCCAAATTTGTGAACTATATTCTGCTCGCCAATTAATATAATCGCCTTGGTTCATGTCAATTACCGCAGAAGTAGAAGTAGCAATATCCTGACCATTAGTAGTCACTGATGTTATGTTACAAACGTCAGTATTATTTTTGTATGCATATACACGAGGATTGGCGTAGCTAGCATTATGATTAAAATAAACATTGGTGGTAACCCTGAATTTACCCGTAAATGGGGCAACCCATCTATCACTATTCGATCCGGTACCGGTTCCATTAACAAAACCACATGTGCCGCAAGATGAATATACTATCGACACATTGTCTGCTGTAACTAAACTGAAGTCATTAATAGCTGAGCCACCCGTGTACCATCCTGTGTTATTGTTGTTTGTATGAACTTCTGTGTATACAGCTACTTTCTTTGAAGCTGCCAAAGGTTTCCATTCGGTTCCATTGTGATATTCCAAAACACCGGCATTAGCTGTGTTGTAGCGAATGGCACCTGCAGTGCTGAAATTGGTTGTTGTGCTAATGATAGGCGTGACTAAAGTGGGAGAAGTAGACAATACCACATTATCGGAACCTGTGGAAGATGTTACACCCGTGCCTCCATTCCCCACCGGCATAGTACCTGTGATTTGAGACGCAGTGATTGATTTATTGGTAAGCGTTTCTGACCCAGCCAACGAGGATAGACTGAGCCATGTTGTAGTATTTCTCACCTCAAGGCGATTGGTAGTTGTGTTATAAATCAATAATCCTGTTGCAGGA
>JBILTS010000168.1:0-3842 GCA_044371405.1 Bacteroidia bacterium | reverse complement strand
CAAAATTATTTAACAATTAGGGTAAAAACCTGAAAATGAGGATTATTTATTAACAAAAACTTGGGTGACAACAAAAAAGCCCCGTTTCCGGGGCTCTTGTATAATTGGATAACTGTATGTTATATAATCAGCATGGCATCGCCATAGCACAGAAAGCGGTATTTTTCCTTGATTGCTTCCTGATACACGTGCGTCATGAATTCATGGCTGGTGTAAGCACAGGCCATCATAAACAGCGGACTCTCGGGCTGATGCAGGTTGGTGATAAACGAATTGGCCACGCTGAAATCGTGGGGCGGGAAGATAAATTTATCCGACCAGCCCGCACCGGGATTCAGGGTTTTGGTAGAACTCACACTGCTCTCCATGGCACGCATCACAGAGCCACCTACGGCCACCACGCGCTTGCGCTTTTCGATAGAGTCGTTGACAATATCGCAGGCCGTCTGATCTATGCTGTAAAACTCGCTGTCCATCTTATGCTTGGTGAGGTCTTCCACCTCTACCTCGCGGAACGCACCCAAACCAAGGTGCAGTGTTATTTCTGCAAACTTGATTCCCTTGATATCTAAGCGCATGAGTAGCTCGCGGGTAAGGTGTAATTGTGCAGCCGGTGCGGCCACTGCACCTACATGCTTGGCAAACTGGCTTTGATACCATGCCTCATCTTCGGCCTTTACCGGACGGGTGATGTATTTGGGAATGGGTGTTTCACCAAGCTTCTTGATAACACGACTGAAAGCTTCATCATCGCCGTCAAACAAAAAGCGAATGGTGCGGCCACGGGATGTGGTATTATCAACCACCTCAGCCACCAGGTCATCATCGCCAAAATATAATTTGTTCCCTACGCGGATTTTACGGGCCGGATCCACCAGCACATCCCACAAACGGAAATCGTGGTTGAGCTCGCGCAGCAAAAACACTTCTATCTGAGCCCCGGTTTTTTCTTTTTGTCCGTACATGCGAGCAGTAAATACCTTGGTATTGTTTACCACAAACGTGTCGTCTTCGTCAAAAATATCCAGCACATCATGAAACATTTTGTGCTCAATGGTTTTTTCCTTTCGATTTACCACCAGCAGGCGGCTTTCGTGACGGGTTTTAAGGGGCTCCTGGGCTATCAGCTCTTCAGGAAGTTCGAATTTAAATTGACTTAATTTCATGCGGTTGCAGCGCGCCCGTGATTAATTAAAATGCGAATGTAATATAATATGAAAGGAAAGTCAAGGAAATACGACGAAACCCTTTCCTATTAAGGTTTTTAAAGTTCATGCGGAAAATAAATACCTGATTTACCGGCTAAAATTCGGCGAAACCACCAGGTCTTTGGTACCGTGAGAATAGTCGTAAAATCCACGGCCGGATTTAACACCCAGATCGCCCGCGGTTACCATATTTACCAGCAAATTGGAAGGTGCATATTTTGGATTTTTAAATCCGTCGTGCAGCACATGTAAAATTGCCAAACATACATCCAGACCAATAAAATCAGCCAGCTGCAGCGGCCCCATGGGATGGGCCATACCCAGCTTCATGATGGTATCAATGTCCGCTACACTTGCAATGCCTTCCTCAAGTGAAAGAATGGCCTCATTGATCATGGGTATGAGCACACGGTTGGAAATAAAACCGGGGTAATCCTGCGTTACGGCCGGTACTTTGCCAATGGCTTTGGTCAGTTCCACAATGGTATTCAGGGTTTCCTTGTCGGTTTTATAACCTCCGATGATTTCCACCAGCTTCATCACAGGCACGGGGTTCATAAAGTGCATTCCGATTACCTTCTCAGGACGGCCGGTAACCGAGCCAATTTTGGTGATGCTGATGGAAGAAGTGTTGGAAGCCAGTATACAGCCGGGTTTGGCAAGACTGTCCAGCTGGCGGAAAATATTCAGCTTGATTTCCAGGTTTTCGGTGGCCGCTTCCACCACCAGATCAGCACCTACTACCCCATCGCTGATGTTGGTGAAGGTTTGGATATTAGCCAGTGTGGCTGCTTTCTGGTCCTCACCGATTACGCCTTTGGCAATTTGTCTGTCGAGGTTTTTGGTGATGGTGGCCAGGGCCTTTTCAAGTATTTCGGGTTTAACGTCAATCAAAGAAACCTGATATCCGTTCTGAGCGAACACATGCACGATACCATTTCCCATGGTACCGCCGCCGATTACTGCAATTTGCTTCATAAGTTGCGGCAAAAATAACCCATTAACAGCTAATTTCTACTTTCACGGCTTAGCAATACCTTTGCGGCATGGTTCAATTCCCGACTTTGCTGCTGGCTTCCAAAAGTCCACGCCGCCACCAGATTTTCCGCGAGGCGGGACTCGCATTTGAGGTTGTTAACATTGAGGCAGAGGAGGATTTTCCCGATTATCTGCATCGCGATCAGGTGTGTGAATTTCTGGCATCCCACAAAGCCGCACATTTTACGGAACCTTTGCATGAAAAAATACTGGTAACTGCCGACACCATCGTTTGCCTGGGCAACAGGGTCATCAATAAGCCCGGCAGCAAAGACGAAGCAGCTGAAATGCTGGCATCGCTGAGTGGCAGAATCCATGAGGTTTTTACAGGTGTGTGCATGCGCAACCACGAGCGGCAGCAGGTATTTCACGAACGCAGTGAAGTGGAGTTCTACCCGCTCACCGACCGCGAAATTGATTACTATATCGAAAACTTCAAACCCTTCGATAAAGCCGGGGCCTACGGGGTTCAGGACTGGATGGGGTACATGGGAGTAAAACGCATCAACGGATGTTTTTACAATGTGATGGGTTTCCCTATGTCTAGGTTTTATCGAGAATTACAGCGGTTTATCTTGTAACCTTACTCCGGTTTGCGGAGTATCTGCACGGTACCTTTGTAATAGTGATTCCGCCCTTTGTGGTCTTTCAACTCCATCAACACCACATAAACCCCTTCCGAAACGGGCTTCCCATTATAATTACCATTCCAGGGCTTACTCTCACGGGTTTCATACAATTTTTCGCCCCAGCGTGAATAAATCTTCATGGCATACCATTTAATACCCATACCCTCCGGGGCAAAACCTTCATTCAGGTTATTCCCGTCGGGGGTAAACGCTGTGGGCACATGCTGGGTGTACATATAATTAATGACTACTTGCTTGGTAAACGAATCGCGGCAGCCGAATTGTGTAGAAACGTACTGGGTGATATTGAAAATACCGCTGTCGGGAAGAGAATGGGTAAAGTTGCGAGCATTGGTTTTATAGCCCGTGCTGAATGCATACCGAACCGTATCTGCACCCTGGCTTTTGTCAGTGAAGTTGATGTTGGGGTTTACTATCGTTCCCTGATCCGGATCGTGGGTGAAATAGGCCAGCGGCTTGGGATGCACGGTGGTGGTTTTACCTATTGCATAATTACACCCGGGTAAGGTAGCAATTTGCAGACGGGTATTGTAGACACCCGGCATTTTGTATGTGTATGCTGGATTGGGCTGGGTAGATTTAACCCCATTACCAAAATCCCAGTTCCACACATTAATGGGCTGAATGCTGTAGGATGAATCCGTGAATATACTTGGCTCTTCCAAACACACGTTGCTTACGGTATACTTTACAATAACCTTCTCACCCACCGTGTAGGGCAATGACAATGAATCTATGCAGCCCTTGTCGGAAGTGTGTTTCAGCTTGGCCGTATAATTGCCGGGGATGCTGAAAATACGGCGTAACGGACTACCTGTGGCAGTTTGCCCATTGCTAAACGTCCACTGCGGCACACCGGCACTGCCCAGCGCTATGCCTGTCTGGGCGGTAAACACCAGGCTGTCATCCTTACAGGGATTGACGGCGGTGAACGCAACCTGCGGAA
>JBILTS010000167.1:0-3909 GCA_044371405.1 Bacteroidia bacterium | reverse complement strand
AGCAACACCAACACCACAGGCACATTTCGTACCTTCAATGATCCCAGTGCCTTGCGGTCTTCTTCCGGAATGGGTATCGACAAATCATCAATATTGCCCGGAATTTCCGTGGCAGGGGTTTCACCAAGGCAGTAAATCACAGCTTTAGGCAATCGTTTTGATTTACGTGCGGTCTGTGCAACAAATTCTGGTGTTACGGCCGAGATCAAACCCTTACCATAACCGGCTTGCAACGCCTGCAAAATGGTCATCTTACCCGGTTCATTGAACCTTGTATCCTGTCCCAGCCAGGTTTGTGACCAGGCCCCGTTTAAGTAATTAATGCTGTTGGTAGCATTCCCCATCACCCATAGTTTATCTCCTTCTTTTAGTGGTAAAAGTTCACCCTCATTTTTTAGCAAGGTAACCGATTCGGCCACTGCCGCATAAGCAATACGGGCAAAGCTGTCTGAACCAAACAATGGGTAATCGGCTTGTGAAGGCGTAACCGGATTACCGTCAAGTCCCAGTTCCATTTTAACTTTCAGTATCCGGCGCACCGACATATCCAGTCGGCTCTCCGGAATTTCGCCGGATCGCACCAGATCCAATAACAGTTCATTAAACTGAAAATCATTGGGTGTCATGCTCATATCAATACCTGCCATCACAGCCATCTTTACAGCTTCCCGCAGGGTTTCTGCCACCTTGTGGGTGGTATGCAGTTTGTACACGTCTTCCCAGTCTGTTACCGCTATGCCTTCAAAGCCCAGTTCGTCCCTGAGCAAGGTGGTGAGTATGGAAAAACTGGCATGCACCGGCACCCCATTCAGCTCACCGGAATTGATCATCAGGGTTTTGGCTTTCAGCCGGATGGCCTCCTGAAAAGTGGGCAAAAAATACGCCCTAAGTTCGCGCTCACCAATCCAAACGGGAGTTCGGTCTTTGCCACTCAGCGGATAGCTATAGCCCAAAAAATGCTTCATGCAGGCAGCCACCTGCTCATTTCCGAAGGTATTGCCCTGATAACCCGTAATACAGGCATTTGTCATCTTTTTGGCCAGACACACATCTTCGCCATAGGTCTCGAAAAACCTTGACCACAGGGGTTGTCGACCAATATCAAGTACCGGCGAAAAATTCCAGGGGATGCCCGAAGCACGGGTTTCGTAGGCGGTTATGCGTGCTGCGGCCTTTACCAGTTCAGGGTTCCAGGTAGCTGCCTGACCAATTTGCTGAGGGAACAAGGTGGAGCCCAAGGTATAGTTGGCCCCGTGAATGGCATCAATTCCATATAAGACCGGTATGCCATGCGATGTGTATTGGTTATTTGCCTGCTGTATGCTATCGATGATTTCCAGCCAGCGTTTGCGGCTGAGGGCATGAAAACCACATCCGCAATTAAGCACTGAGCCCACTTTGTAACGCTGAAAAGCAAGACGGAGTCTGGCAGTATCCAGGCGGATGGGGTCGGTGACTTCGCATACCTTACCCACGGCAAGTACACCGAGGTCAATCTGAGACATTTGACCCACTTTTTCTTGCACAGTCATAGACTTTAAGCGATTTTCCAACACTGCATCTCGGCTATTCTGGGCACTTATTGTATTAATAAATACAATAATTAAAATTGGTAAAAGTACCTTAAATCCTTTTTCCATAAGTCTTACCTGGTTTTTCTAACGAGTTTGATATTGTCAATATATACATCTCCGTCGGCTTCAAACTGAATGATAAATTGTTTTATCATGTCAGGCTGGGTTTGAAATCTTTCAAATGGAAATTCCGACAGGGGGATTGATACCGTTGTCCAGCCATTGGGTGTAATACGTTGCCCATTGAGGTACTTGGCTGAAAACCCGATAAAGCACTGTGCTCCGGTGTAGTCTTCCAATGCGAGGGCCAGCGGCAACGATTTCAGGGTATCGGTATTTGAACGAATCTGCATTTGAATGGAAGCAGAATCCAGTATGCCCGACAAGTCTTTGGGCTGCCAGTTGTCCCAACCAATCCCCATGCCTATCCATTTGCAGCCACCGGCGATTTTATCCCATTTGGCATGCATACAGTAATCTCCGCTGTAGGGCTTTTTATTGTCGCGGATAACAGAAACGCAGGCCGATTCCTTAGAAACCCAAACTTCCGAACCCATGTTATCATCAAATAACTGAAGTGCACCGAAACCTCCTATTTCCGCTGCCACTGCAGTTTCCGCCAAATCATACAACCCCAGTGTTTTCATGTGCAGGCCTTTTTTATTGATGTGAACGGTATCTATTCCATGAACGGTCGAATCCTGTGCCCAAAGCGTGCCACATAAATAACAGATTGCCAAAAGGGCCGGAATCCTTTTCATCACAATTGTAAAGGTGCCTTATCGGTGAATATCAGGTAATCTATTTTTGTTCTGCCTGCCCCCATGCTGGGATTGGCAAGATGCAGCATGGACAACACTACAATGTTGTTTGAATTATGTCGGCTATTCCCTTGGTTGGGTGCGGGCTGTCCATTTTTTAAATGAATTAAATCGCTGTATTTGAATGACACCAATTTCCATCCCTGCCAGTTTACAATGATCTCTTTATCAAACTGATCATCGCCGCCGTTTTGATCCCATGCCTTATTGTTATTATCATCCTCCTTAAACTGAAACAGTACCCTACTCGGATTGGGGGTGGTATCCCCATATATCAGACAGTTGAAATAGACATCCTCCGGAACCGAGCTCAGCGTCAAAGTTGAGGAGCCATAGGCGAATGCAGGAAAATCGATGAGGCCAATTAGCCAGTCCCAGGTTACTTTGCCCGCCATATTGAGATAATTTTTACCCTGCACAGCAAATGCATCGCTTTTTACCTTAAAGTCCATAAATTGACCGGATTGAATAAAGGTAGTCCATTTGGGATTGAGACCGGTTTCAAAATCAGCAATCAACAAACCCTGAGGCACCCGTATGCCACTTACAACCAGGGTCAACATAAAACTATCCTTCACACCATCAATGCGAAGCACTGCCTTGCACGGCTCTGTTTTGAAAGCAGGCAGCACGGTGGTAGTGCCATCCCAAACAGCATTGCTGGCTGTAACCTGGCGTGACTTTCCGGAAATGATTTTTTTTGCTTTGCTAACATCGCCGGAAATGGTAATGGTCCAGTCGCACTGTTTGGTAAACTCCGCACTGAATATGACGGTTTCGCCCTTAGAAAAATCAACGGTTGCTTTGCTGGCGGCGAAAGGTTTTATCATGCCAAACGGACCATTCAGGTCCTCGAGACTGGGACCTTCAAACTGCTTTTGCTCCCGCTTGCAGGAACCCAAAATCAGCATCAACGGGATTATACGGATGAGTGTTTTCATTTTCATTAAAATGTCATGTTATAAATGGCCTGCATTTGTCCGATATTGTAATCACGGAATGTCTGTGCCTTGTTTTGAAATTTCATTTGCTGATACATCAGGGCCAGATAGGTTTTACCACCAAAACGCACCCTAATTCCGGCAGCTGTGCTGCTGTGCTGCTGGTTCACCGAATAGTTGGCAAAATCAATAACCTCTGTGTATTCGCTGCGCTCTGCGGTCTGATCTGTCCCTTTACCCTGCAAAATAGTATAGCCACACAACAAGTCAATATCTTTCATCACCTCCAGTTCTGCACCTGCAGCAAATTGAACCGAATTAAGGTCCAATACTTCATAGGCACGCGGACTTTTGCGTTTGGTGTTTTGGTCGCATACTGAAATGTGGAGTTTGGCTTGCTTTTTCGCACGCAACAGCTTGCCGGCATCGAAATCAATATCCATGCGGGTCATGTCCATTTTTTTTAATTCAGGTGTTCCTTGTCCAAGTATTTCAGACAAACGCCAGTGTTGTGCACTGATTGTTATTGTGTTTTTTAAAATATCAGATTTTACTTTTGCATAAAATCCCTTA
>JBILTS010000166.1:0-3932 GCA_044371405.1 Bacteroidia bacterium | reverse complement strand
GGTTTGATGGTGGGATGGCTGGGAACTGCCCAGGTGGCGGCTCATGCCGTGGCCCTAAATGTTGCTTCAGTGGCTTATATGGTGGTAAGCGGGCTGGCCGTGGCCGGCAGTATTCTGGCCGGTAATGCCTATGGCGAAAAAAACAAAGCCGCCATACAAAAAGTGGCGCATGCTACGTTTTATATCATCGTGGCTTTTCAACTGGTAAATGTGTGCATTTTTGTGCTGTTTAACAAGCAAATATCCAACTGGTATGGCGTGGAGCCGGAGGTAATGCCCATTATTTTGCCATTATTCTTTCTGGCAGCTGTTTTTCAATTGGCTGACGGCGTACAGGCCGGGGCCATGAACCTGCTAAGGGGCATTACCGATGTAAAATGGTCGTCTATCATATCGGTTTTTTCATACTGGATCATTTCATTACCGGCATCCTACATTTTGGGCATCACACTCGATGGCAAAGTTTTCGGTATTTGGACCGGCTTTACGCTGGGTTTGTTCGTGGCTGCGGGTTTCGGCGTATGGAGATTTTATCATAAATTAAAAATTCTACAATGGGATTGATACGGGTAATACTGACTTTTTATTTTCTCCTGGTGCTGAATATAGGTCAGGCCCAGCGCAGCAAAGATGAGCAAACCCTGGATGTTTACGTTGCACCAAGTCTGGGTTTTAGATTGATGACCAATTACAAGGTGCCTCCAAAGTATTATGCATCCCGCGATTTTTTTCGCGATTCCCTGAATGCGGCCGACCGCCCCGGGCAGAATATCAGTATGGGAATTGCCTATACCCATAAAAAGAATGCTTTTGAGGCCGTGACCATGGGATTGGGTTATACCACTTTTGGTTTCAGACGTGCAATCACCAAAGTGCGGCTGGGGGATACCATTCATCCAAAAATAGGCATTGTGGCCGGACTGGTTGGATCTGGGCACCTGCAGATTAATCAGGATTTTAGATATCATTATCTGGAATTTTCATATTTGAAAACAAAAAGTGCAGAGAGCTATACCCGAAACCTGAAGGAATTTGATCTTTGGTGGACCTACGGGTTGTCTGCCGGTGTGTTGGTGAGAGACCGCGTGATGGTAGAGACGTTGGGATTTTCTCACAATAATGGGGATTCAAAAATTGCGGTGAAAGATGATGCATTGCGGGGCTTTCCGGCCAACATCTGGCTAAATGCGGGTTACAAAGCCGATTACATCATGTTCAAAAAGACCAATGCATTTGTGCATGCACGTTTTCGTGTTCCGCTGCTGCCCTCCGCCACGGGTGCTCAAACGGTTTTTATTCCACAGCTAGCGTTGGAGGCCGGGTTGATTTTTAAGCTTACCGAGGAGAAATAATTACTAAACTTACATTCGCTCCACCACCGATATGCCCAGTAGTCGGCAGGCATTATGCAACGTATTGGCTGTGAATGCTGCAATCTGCAGGCGTGCAGACCGTTTTGTTGGGTCTGTTTCCTTTAGGAATGACAATTCATTGTAGAGTCTGTTGAATGCCTTGGCCAGTTCCAGCGCATAGTGTGCTATGATGGCGGGACTATAGTCGCGGCAGGCATTTTGTACCGCCTCCGGAAATGCATAGAGGCATTCGAGTGTTTCTTTTTCGGTAGGGTGCCAGGCAATTTCGGAAATATCGGTTTGCCAGTCAGTGCCTGCCTGTTTCAGCATGCTTTGGATACGGGCGTAGGTGTATAGCACAAATGGACCGGTATCACCCTGAAAATCGATGCTTTCCTGGGGATTGAACAGCATGCGTTTTTTGGGGTCCACTTTCAAGATAAAAAACTTTAGTGCAGCCAGGCCCAGCTTTTCATACAGGGTGTTGAGTTCGGCTTCCTCCATGCCTTCAGTTTTGCCCAGTTCCATGGTTTTGGCCTTGGCGGTTTCATGCATTTCATCAAGCAGGTCATCGGCATCTACCACGGTGCCTTCCCGGCTCTTCATTTTACCGCTGGGCAAATCCACCATGCCGTAGCTGAGGTGATACATGCCCGCAGCATAGCTGCGTCCCAGTTTTTGCATGATGAGAAACAGCACCTTAAAGTGGTAATCCTGTTCATTGCCCACCACATAAATGCTTTTTTCCGTTCCGAACTCCCTAAATTTCTCATCAGCAGTGCCAATGTCCTGGGTAATGTAAACCGAAGTACCGTCTTTTCGCAGCACCAGCTTGTGGTCAAGCCCGTCGGCGGTGAGGTCTATCCACACAGAGCCGTCGTCTTTGCGGTAAAAAACACCTTTTTCGAGCCCTTCTGAAACGATATCCTTGCCCAGGGTATAGGTGTTGCTTTCGTAGTAGAACTTATCAAAATTAACGCCCAGACGTTTGTAAGTGTGCTCAAAACCTTTGTAAACCCAGCCATTCATGGTTTCCCAAAGTTTGATGACCTCCGGGTTGCCGGCTTCCCATTGCCTTAGCATTTCCTGGGTTTGCAGTAGCAAGGGTGCCGATTTTTCAGCTTCTTCTTTGTCCATGCCCCCGGCAAGCAACCCATCTATTTCTGCCTTGTATGCCTTGTCAAAAGCAACGTAGTACTTTCCTACCAGGTGGTCGCCTTTCATGCCGCTGCTTTCAGGGGTTTCGCCATTGCCGAAAAGTTGCCATGCCAGCATGCTTTTGCAGATATGGATACCTCTGTCGTTGATGAGGTTTGCTTTTATAACTTCATGTCCGCCTGCTTTCATGATTTCGGCAATGCTGTAGCCGAGCAGGTTGTTGCGGATGTGTCCAAGGTGCAGGGGTTTGTTGGTGTTGGGGGATGAGTATTCCACCATCACGCGCCCCTCGGTATTGTGTTTAAGTCCGTAGTTTTCTTTATTCCAGTTTTGTTTCAGCAGCTGGTACCATACCCGGTCGCTGATACTGAGGTTGAGGAAACCTTTGATGACATTGTAGGCAACCACAGGATGGCCGTTTTGAAGGAGTTTTTCACCAATTTCGTTAGCCGTATCCTGCGGATTCTTTTTGCTGATACGCAGCAAGGGAAATACCACAAAGGTGTAGGTGCCTTCAAAATCCTTGTTGGTTTTTTCCAGTTTTACCTGTGCCGGATTTTCTCCGTACAATTCCGTGATGGCCTTGTCTATCTGCAGCGCTATTTCCTGCTCAATGTTCATTTTACCGCGAAAATACGCAAAATATCAGGCATGGTGGTAGGCACTGCCTTTCTGAATGCTCATGGCACGGTATAATTGTTCGCACAGCAGCAGCCGGGCCAGGTGGTGGGGAAGTGTCATGTCAGACAAACGGATGCAGGCATGCATCTTCATAAACTCCGGTGTGAAGCCGTAAGAACCGCCAATTCCGATGATGAGCCGCCCGCGCAGCGTGTCCAGCTTACTTTGTATTAGGGTTGAAAATGCAGTGCTTGTTAGGGTTTTGCCGTTTTCATCGCACAGCAGCACCACATCTTCGGGCTTGATAATTTTTTGCAGGGTTTCTGTTTCAATTTGCTTTTGCTTATCCGGCTCTTTTACCCTGGCAGCCGGCAGTCGTTGCAGCGTGGTTTTCCAGGGTCCGTTTAAGCGTTGCAGGTATTTCTCGCACAGTTCATCGATACCGGAATCTTTGTGGTTTTCGATGGCGGCAATCAGTATGCTCAAGGCAATTAGTTGTTGTTCAGGATTTCGAAAATCTTATCCAGTTTGGGTGTGAGGATGATTTCTGTACGACGGTTTTTAGCCCTGCCTTCGGTGGTGCTGTTGTCAGCAATGGGATTGTTTTCACCTTTGCCGCTGGCGGTTATTCTGGCGGCGTTCATTTTGCCTTCTTCACTGAGAATGCGAACGATGCTGGTAGCGCGCAGTACGCTCAAATCCCAGTTGTCTTTAATTTTTTCGCCGCTCATGGGCTTGTTATCGGTGTGTCCTTCTACCATTACGGTCACATCGGGTTTTTTATTGAGCGCACCTGCCAGT
>JBILTS010000061.1:0-13164 GCA_044371405.1 Bacteroidia bacterium | reverse complement strand
ATCAGCATGCCGTAATTGCGCTCAGGCACCAGCCGGAATAGTTGCATGTATTTGTACCCCGTTTTTTCTTTGAGCTGAGCCGCCATTTTATCAATGTTTCGGCGAGCGTAAACTTCCTGCAGGCAAACAATATCTGCATTTTTCGCAATTAACACGTCTGCCACCGTATCAAAAAACCAGCGGTTCTGGTAGGCCCCGAAAAGTTGGGCGTTTACACTGCAAACCTTGATGGCAGCAGTATCGGCAGGTTGGACATCATCCGATTTATACTGAGCATATTTCCCCAATTGAAAAAAACACAAAATGGCCATGCCCAGGGGGAATATGAGTTTTAACCGAAGCTGTATCCACCAGTAAATGAGCCAGAGTAAATTCAGCAAAAAGAGAATGGGGAATGCCAATCCCAGTAATTGGATCCAGGAGGATAAGGACGGATGAAGATGGGGTGCGAGCATTGATGCACCCAACAGCAGCCCTGTAACAAGTGTAACCGGAAAAACCAGCATGTTGAGTATGCGCACCAACAATTTCATTCTCCTGCCCTGAATAATTTTTCTTTTTCCTGACTTGTCAGACTATCGTAGCCGGTGGCATTAATTTTATCGAGTATGCGGTCTATTTCTTCTTCAGAAACAGCTGATTTATGAGACGTTGAGAACCGATCCTTTTGGATGTTGACTTTAGCACTGCGCATGGGTTTTGTTTTTTTGCCAGAAAACATCTTCCGCACAAAATCGCTGATGGAATCCACCATGGGAATGTGCCAGGTGCCTTTGGTATGCAACATATAGGTAAGTCCGAAGGCAGCCCCGCCAAGGTGGCAAATGTAGCCGCCCTGATTGATTGGGCCCGAGGCCCCCAGCAAATCAAGAATTACCCGAAAAACAGCAATCCAAACCAGTTCTACCGATAATATACCAAACAGCATTACTCGATATGTGGGAAACATCACGGCTGTTCCCACAATTACGGCAGTTACACCGCCGGAAGCGCCCACCATCCGGGCCATTTCACCGCCCACGCCAAAAACATTGTTGAGCAGCATAAACAGCAGTGCACCGGCAATGCCTCCACCAATAAACAGGCGCCACACATGTTTTTTGCCGGTCATGTCTTCCAGTATGCTGCCGATAAAAAACAGCCACAGCATGTTAGTGAATAGGTGAAAAAAACCCGCGTGAAGAAAAATATAAGTAAAAACTGACCAGGGCTGATATACGAAATAATGCAGATGCGGCATGAACATCAGCGCACTTAC
Source organism: Bacteroidia bacterium (assembly GCA_044371405.1). GTDB lineage: Bacteria > Bacteroidota > Bacteroidia > NS11-12g > UBA955 > RGEC01. The sequence continues at coordinate 11,906 of JBILTS010000061.1, read as the reverse complement.
GGCGTCTGGCCAAAAAAGTCCCAGCAGGGCCGTAAAAACCCACACTCCTGCACATATCAGCACCAGATTAATCACCGCCGGGTTGCGGCGGTTGAAGGGATTGAGGTCTGCACCGAGGAATGTCAATGCCATATTAACGCCAGTTGTTACGCATCCATTTTCCAAACCATAACTTTACCGTCAAAAATCCTGCCAGGGCCCCGCCCAGGTGGGCAAAGTGTGCAAACGGATCGCTTTCGAGATTGGTGAATCCAAAGATTAGGTCAATGGACAGGATGATGGGGACCAGGTATTTGGCTTTGATGGGATAGGGGATGAAAAGAAAAACCATTTCCTCATTGGGATAGAAGAAAGCAAATGCCGCCATGATGCCGTAGATGGCGCCGCTGGCACCCAGCATGGGGCCGTAAGACACACTTTGACTTCCCAACTGGATTCCATAAGTAATGTTATTTGCATAACCAGAATGGTTGGGGCAAAATGCCCCGGTAAGCTGGTACACTTCATATCCCACACTGATGTAGTGCATAAGCACCGCACCCAGCCCACTGATAAAATAAAGGGTCAAAAAACGCCTTGTTCCCAGCTTGTATTCAATAATGCCGCCAAAAGATACAAGGGCAATCACATTGAAAAGAAAGTGCGTGAAGCCGCCATGGGCAAACATGTGGGTAATTAATTGCCAGGGGCGGAAAGCGTCACTGTCGGGGTAGAAAAGGTATAGCTTCACCGGGTCTATTCCCACGTTGGGCAGGGCAATCTGGGCCATCCCCATCAAACCAATCAGGATGACAAGGTTGCGAAGTCCGGGAGGAATATGATTCAGCATCAGCGTTTTTGTTTGCGAAACAACTCAAAAAGTAATTCGTCTCCAAATTTAATCCAAACAGGTTTGGCATCTGCTGACCATTGATTTTCATTTACAGTGAATAACCGCGCAATTAACTGCTCTGCTTCCTGCTGATTCATGGGCGTATCTGATGAAATGGCGGCCTGCCTTGCCATAGAGAGTGCAAGACTTTCATGGCGGCTAAGTTTCATGTCGCCCTGGGTTTGCAGGTAATCTTCCAGCAAGGCCTCCAGCACGCGGCTTTCGCTGCCACGTTCCAGTTCGGCCGGAATGCCATTGATCATGAGGGTATTCCCGCCAAAATGGCTCACATCAAACCCCAGTGCTTTAAAATCATCCATCAGTTCCAGGGCCGTATGCAGCCATGCCTGGTTGAGCTCAATGGTCATGGGAAACAGCAATTGCTGGCAGTGGCCGGTTTGTTGGCGAAGGCCTCTCAAAAATCCTTCATACAATACCTTCACATGCGCCGCACGCTTATCTATGAGGTACAATCCTCCATTGATTTTGGCACACAGGTATCCCGAGGACAGCGAGAAAACAGCTTCCACTTTCCATTCAGCTGAAGCAGGCAGCAGGGTTTCCTCTTCGGGTACTCCTTTGCTGCCGGTTGTAATGCTTCCTGTTTGCTCTATCGATCCCAAAATCTTTTGCCAGTCTTGGTTTTGAGGCCTTGTATATCCATCTTGAAAGGGATTGTAACGGGTTTGTGTCTGTGGTTGTTGAAATTCCTGAAACCCTTGTTGTGACCGCTGAAGTGGCATCGAGGAACTCAAAAAATCTTCCAGTCCGCCCATACCGCCGAATACATCCAGATCGGGCTGCACCACAAACTGTCCCAGCACTTTTCTAACAGCCGCTTTTATGATGTTGTAGATGTGTTTTTCATCTTCAAATTTTACTTCCGTTTTGGTGGGGTGAACATTCACATCCACTTTGGCAGGATCCAGGTGAATAAAAAGGCAAAAGAGCGGATATCCGCCTTCTTCAATAAGGCCATCGTATGCGGCTTGTATGGCGTGCTGAAAATAAGGGCTGCGAATAAAACGACCGTTAACGTACAGGTATTGTTCACCGCGGGTTTTGCGCACGGATGCAGGTGCCCCCACATAGCCGGTTAACTGAACAAGTTCTGTATCTTCATTCACAGCCAGCAGGTCATCGGTTTTTTTACCGGATAGCACATCGGCAATGCGCTGCTTGAGGGTACCTGGTTTCAGGTCATATACTTCGGCCCCTTGGTTAAACATGCTAAAAGCAATCTGCGGGTGAGCGAGGGCTTGCCGCTGAAATTCTTCCAGAATATGGCGGGTTTCTACGGAAATGGATTTTAGAAAATTGCGCCGGGCGGGAATGTTGTAAAACAAATTGCGTACGGCAATGGAAGTGCCCACCGGTGCTGAAGTCAGCGATTGTTCCAAAACCGTACTGCCTTCAATCCTAATAAAAACAGCGGCATCATCCTGTTCGCGGCGGGTTTTCATCTCTACCTGTGCCACAGCGGCAATACTGGCCAGGGCTTCACCCCTGAAACCATAGGTATTCAGGGAAAATAAATCTTGGGCACGGCTGATTTTACTGGTGGCATGCCTTTCCCAGCACATGCGGGCGTCGGTTTCGCTCATGCCACGGCCATTGTCAATTACCTGAATGAGGGTGGAGCCACCATCCTTAATGAGCAGGCGTATTTCGGTTGCCCCGGCATCAAGGCAGTTTTCCAATAGCTCCTTCACCGCACTGGCAGGGCGTTGCACCACCTCACCTGCTGCGATTTGGTTGGCTACTGAATCCGGTAATAGTTTGATTACGTCCGACAAGAACTTCAAATATAACACCCGCTTTCCGTTCCCTTATCACATCTTGTTAACCAACCGATGTGGATTATTTTCTGAGAACGGCCGCACACCAGCCATCGAGGTTTGCCTCAGCGATTGGCGTTGCTCCCTGTCCGGAGAAATGTTGTTTAATCAAGGGCAAATCATGCACGTAAAAGCCGGAAAGAAACAACAGTCCGCCGGATTTCAACACCCGCAGGTAGTCTGCACCGTCGGTCAACAGTACGTTTAGGTGAATGTTGGCCAACACTGCGTCAAAACATGCATCAGACATGGGCTTCAGCAATCCTGCATCGCCAAATTCTGCGGTGAAAATACTGCATTTGTTGGCAGTTGCGTTGTCTATGGCATTTTCCACCGCCCAGGGTTCATTATCGATGCCAAGCACATTGGCGGCTCCCAGTTTTTCGGCCAGAATACCCAGCACACCGGTTCCGCATCCCATATCCAGCACCTGCGCATGGGTAAAAGATGATTGTTGTTTCAGCATCAGCGAAATCATCATTTGTGTGGTGCGGTGATGGCCGGTGCCAAAACTCATGCGGGGTTCAATGGTAATGCAATATTGGATTTCAGGCCCGACAGGGTGAAAAGGTGCACGAATGTGCACGGTGCCATCCACGGTGATCGGGTCAAAAAACTGTTTTTCCCATTCCTCATTCCAGTTCTGTTTTTCGATGATTTCCGTTTCAAACGTTTTGCTGCAGAAGGGACTTATCGTTTCATCGATTTCAGCCAGTATATCTGCATCGATATCAACCGCTTTGGCAAAGGCCAGCACATGGTCATCTTGGCTTTCGAAAGTATCAAACGGGAATTCGCCCAGCAGTGCCGTGATGATTTCTACATTTTGCTGATGCGGCTCGGCTGCAAAAGCCTTTAATTGGAGAAATTGCCCATCACTCATGGCTTTTTCCTTGCCGATTGCAGGTTGCATTCTTTAAACTGTGCATTGTAGCCAATTAGAAAAGGCAGGGAATCTATATTGCCTTTTCCGTATGCCATTTTCAAATCGGGCTGAAATTCTCTGCCGAACAGCGGTATGGTGCGCGTGTAGCGGCCCAGCAGTTTCACATCAAAGCCATTGTTGAGCATGAATGCATAAGGCAATCCACTGTCGTCCTGCATCAGTCGGACGGTGCGGGTATTGACAAAGTTTCGCAGCGTGCTGAACGATTCGTAATGCATCAGGTAGCTGGCAGCTTTGAAGAAGGTCATTACTTTACCTCGTTTATTCAGCCATTTCATCAGCATTGGTTGTCTTGCCAGTCCGGCATTGCTAACGTCATAGCTAAAATATACCAGTTCACGCACGTGTTTGTCTCCATCCAGCGAATAACCCACTTTGTAGGCAATGCCCTGGGTAGCTTGCTCCACTTCTTTTCCGGCGGTATCCAGGTTGAAATGTTTGATATAATGAATGTTTGCGTTGAATCGTGCCATGTAAAACAGCACGGTGTGCAGGGTTCCATTCAGCAAACCTTTGCGAAAGTCCACTGCCATGCTTTTGGTACGGAAAAATCCGAGTCGGTGAGGGAAAAACAGACTGTTGGGAAGGTTCTGCAGATAAACCAGCAGTGCACTGTCGCTTTGCTGATCGGGATTGAAAACGGTGCCTGTGGGTTCCAGGCCTATCATGATGGTCGTATCAGCTTTTGGGAAAAATAAATTGGCATAATAAAAATCACCGCCTGCAAAAGGATAAAACAGGGTTTTGGGGTCACCTGATTGCTCCAGACCGGCTGTGTTTATCCAGTTTTTAATGGGATTCCCGATTCGCTGCTGCAGGGTGTTCCATTTTTCGTCATTACCCAGGGTAGTTTTGGTCCATGTGGCTGATCTTTTAGCAGCTTGTAGGTTATTGAGCATACCGGCAATAAATTTTGAAAACTCGGTGAGTTCTGCATTGGTAGGTGTACTCAAGCTAGCGGTATCTGTAGCTTTTAGGGTGTCCTTCTTCGGGAGTGAATCAGTATCAGGGGTGTTGCGGTTGTTGCCGGTGCAGAAAGCCAGCAAAGCCATTACCGGCAAAACAAGAATAAATCGCATAATAACCCTGCAAAGGTAATGATTTGCCAGTCGAATGTGATTTAGCTCACAACCAATTCTGCCGGTGATTGTTAATTTAGCGAAGTGAGAATCATTTTATTGCTTATCAGCGCCATGCTGATGGCCTGTATGCAGCAATCCAACAAACATACCGTGAATAACCTTGACATTAAAAGATATGCGGGGGTTTGGTATGAAACAGCCCGTTTTCCGCATCGTTTCGAACGGGATTTGCAGAAAGTAACTGCCACCTACACATTGCTGGAGAATGGGAATATCAAAGTCACCAACCGTGGACAGAACACCAAAGGCAAATGGAAAGAGGTAAATGGGAAGGCGTTTGTGCCCGACACAACACAGCCGGGCAAACTTAAAGTGCAGTTTTTCTGGCCATTTCGGGCTCCTTACTGGGTGCACCGCATTGATGATGATTATCGGTATGCTTTGGTGGGTGGGCCTGGCAACGACTATTTGTGGGTGCTTTGCAGGGAAAAAACGATGCCGGAGGAAGTATATCAGGATTACCTGAAAACCGCCACAGAATTGGGCTACGATATCACCCGCCTGGAAAAAGTGCAGCAGTAATTATTTTGTGTGAGTTTCAAAAAACTGCCAGATCGCAGGCAGTTCGCTGCACCAGTAGCTGAAATCATGGCCCGCCATTTTGTTCAGGTTCACAACAAAAGTGGCAGTATTTGTCTTCTTTTTTTGCAGCACCCGGGCAAAATCTTGGGTTTGTTCAAATGGAACCACCTTGTCTTTCAAGCCGTGTCCAAGGTAAATGGGGGTTTTGAGCTTGCCTGCATCCGTTTGGGGATTGTCGGTTTCAGTCCAAATTCTTTTGTAAAGCGAATATGGACCATAAGTTAACCGCATCAGGTTGTCATTGGGCATGCTCGCCTGGTTGTAATCACCGCTGAGGGCTGCGGCGGCATGAAACCAATCTGGCTTGCGCTGGCAAAGCAAGGCCACACCCCGCGCTCCGGTACTCAGCCCCAGAACCAGGTTTTTTTGCGAGAATAATCCGCCGTTTGCTTTCAACCATTCCAAAGCAGAATCCAGCTGGGAAAGTGTGGGGAATTTGCGGAAATCATCGCGTGTTTGGGCATAATAGCGGGTGGCATACACACTTCGGCCCATTTGGGGTGCTACAACCCTGAATCCTTTTTGCAGCGCGGTTTTACAAACATCGGTACTGTCGCACCACTTGCGGTTGCTAAAGTCCCAGCCGGGCAACAACAATAAATCGCCTTTTACCTGAATGCCTTTTTGGGGAACTTGTATAAAAAATTCAAGGTTGCAGACGGTAACAATCGTATCGCGTTCAAAAGTTAATCTTTTTTGTTGTTGAATGCTGTCTTTGCCACTGCCGCAAATGGTTTTGGCCTGGCATCCCGAAAATGTTATCAGCAGGGCAATTGCGCAAATGATACTAAATTGTTTTTGCATGGCTTTAAAATAAGGTTGGCGAAAATTCCGGATAGTTGTAGGGTTGCTGCACTTCGGGAACATTGCGGTTTTCACGCGCACGGCTGGCCAGCGGGGCGATGGTGTGGGCTTTCAGTAGCTTGTCATCGCAGGGTTTTACCAGCTCAAGTGCCTGGTCATCGGCACCAAAAATCCAATTTTGCCAGTCTTCCGGTGCAAGGATCAGGGGCTGCCGTTTTTTGGTATTGTGAATTTCGGTGAGCAGCGGACCTGAGGGGCAGGTTACCACCGCAAAAGTCCCCATGGTTTCTCCAGTTTCTTTGTTTATCCAGTGTGACGCAATGCCCGCCACCAAAAAGAAATCATCGTTTGCCGGCAAAATGTAATAGGGGTATTTCTTTTTGTTGAACTCCCGCCATTCGTAAAAACCGGCCATGGGCACCAGAATACGGTGGCTCTCAAAGGCATGGTGAAACATGGGTTTCTGGTGCAGGGTTTCGCCTTTGGCGTTCAAACCGTATTCGCGCAGCTCTGCGGCTTTATCAGGGGTTTTTACCCATTCCGGTATCAGTCCCCATTGCATGTTTTCTGCATGGAGTGCGGTGTTGGCCGCAACAACCGGCAAGATGGGGTAGGTGAAGGCCGAGATGAAATAGCCGGGTTCCGGCACCTGCACGGCCTCTGTGAGGTTCAGGCGGCTTTGCAGCGCGTCGGCCTTGAAATTGACGGAGTAGGAGAAACACATGGTTTGGCAATTACAAAGATTTGACAACTTTTGCAATGTTGTCAAATCTGCATTGCAAATGTTGTCAAATCTACAAAATCCCCGACATTTGCAATGCATGAAAATTGCCCTGATCCGAGAACAAAAATCACCCCCGGATGTGCGGGTTGCGCTAACGCCCGTTCAATGTGCTGCTCTCATGAATCGCTTTCCCCAGATTAACGTGGTGGCACAGTCTTCGCCGGAGCGTTGCTTTTCGGATGAGGAATATGAAAGTGCGGGAATTACCGTACAGCAGGATGTTTCGGATTGCGATGTGCTGCTGGGAATCAAGGAAATTCCAACCGAATACCTAATACCACACAAAACCTATTTCTTTTTCTCTCACACCATCAAAAAACAGCCCTACAACCAAAAAATGCTGCAGGATATCATCCGAAAGCACATCCGGCTGGTAGATTATGAAACCCTTAAATGGGAAAACGGTCAGCGGGTATTGGGTTTTGGGCGTTTTGCAGGTATTGTGGGGGCTTATAATGGCTTGCTGGTATGGGGCAAAAAAACTGGACAATTTACCCTCAAACCGGCCTGGCAGTGCGAAGATTACCGCGAATTGCTTCAACAGGCAGGTGCCGTGGATATTGGAAACATTAAGATTGTGCTCACCGGCGGCGGCCGCGTGGCCAACGGTTCCCTGGATTTTCTGAGAAATCTTCGCATACGGGAGGTAACGCCTTATCAGTTTATCCATCGCAGTTATGATGAGCCCGTGTTTGTGCACCTCAACAGTCCTGAGATATACCGCCACAGGGAGGGTAAACCCTGGGATACCCAGCATTTCTATGCCCACCACGGCGAGTATGAGAGCAGTTTTCGTGATTTTCTGCCACACACCGATTTGCTGATGAACGGCATTTTCTGGACCGCGGATTTGCCGTCCCTGTTTACCAAAGAAGACGCGGCAAGCACTGATTTTCGTATCAAGGTTATTGCCGATATCAGCTGCGATGTGGAAGGCAGTGTGCCCATTACCTGGAAGGCCACTACAATCAAAGATCCGGTTATTGGGTGGAGCCGTAGCAAACAGAAGCCCTGTGAACCGTGGACAGATGATAGCATCGATGTGATGGCGGTGAGCAACCTCCCCAACGAGCTACCTTGCGACGCCAGCGAAGAGTTTGGTGAGCATTTGCTGCAGTATGTGTTCCCGGAGTTGCTGTCTGCGCAAAGCCGCATGATTGCGGGCGCTACCATTACTGAAGCGGGCAGCCTCACGGCCCCCTATGCCTATTTACAAGACTATGTGAGCGGTTAAACCACCGATTCTATTTTGAAAAGCGTTCCGTTCAGTTCGAATGATTCTCCGCTTTGCTTGCCCAGCATGGCTTTGCCTGCAGGCGACTGAGGCGAAATCACCATAATTTCAGTGCCTTCCACAACCACTTTCCCCATGGGAGCGGCCAGGTAAAACGCACCGCGGTTGGTTTGAACCAGCGCCCCAATGCCGGCAACAGTATGGGTTTGGGCGGGTTGTATCCGTGCAAAGATGCCCTGCCACTGCTGCAGCATGGCCATCTGCATCCCGATTTTGTTTTGTTCCTGCTGGGCCATTTCCCTCGCCGTTTCGTATTTGTCGCCCATGCTGCTTTTGGTATCCGATGCCACCGACTCGCGCAAGGAAGCCATGGCCTCGGTGGCGGTTTGCAGGCGGCTTTTTAGCTCCTGAAGGCAGTGTTGGTGGATTTGAAGCTTGGTGATGGACATATTCACCACAAAGGTAGCCAAGCACAGACGATTGTGGGTTTTGCATTTTTTCATAAACATAAAAAGTTATTTTACGAAAAATCACAAAAGCAATGCTTGCATAATCATGGTTTGCAATTTTTAATTGGATTAATTCAACTGGTATTTGGGGTTTGCAAAAAATGCGCAGGAGGGATTTTTCGCATGACGAAAATCCTAATGAGCCGGGCTTGGCACGCATTTATTTTGTGTGTGTATGCTCAACTACACCGCATTGCTCATCCCTTTATTCCTGCTCATGGTGGCGGTGGAATGGTGGATTAGTATTCAAAGAAAAGACAACCGCTACCAGACAGGTAATACGGTCATTAACATGGCCATCGGTGCTTTCGATCAGTTCGGCTCGCTGTTTTATTTCGGCGCATTGTATGCCTGCCTGCAGTTTTCCTACACCCATTTTAGGTTGTTTTCCTTGCCCCTTAATTGGCAGCAATGGGTATATGCCTTTTTTGCCATTGATTTTTTGTCATACTGGTACCATCGTTTTTCACACCGCATCAATATTCTGTGGGCCGGACATATCACCCATCATTCTTCTGAGTTGTTCAATTTTTCCAATGGCTTCCGCACCTCGCTGTTTCAGGGGGTGAACCGCATTGCTTTCTGGATGCTGTTGCCTGTTGTGGGTTTCGATCCCATGCTGTTGCTCATTTCGCTGAAAGTATCAGGGCTATGGGATTTTCTGGTGCATACTACCTACATACCCAAGCTGGGATGGCTGGAAAAGATTTTCGTAACTCCTTCTCATCACCGTGTGCATCATGGTAAAAATGATATTTACATTGATAAAAATTACGGTTCTATACTCATAATTTGGGATAGAATATTTGGCACTTTTCAGGAAGAAACCGAGGAAGTGAAATACGGTGTGAAAGCAAATTATGCCGACAATAACCCCGTCAATGCTATCGTATATCACTATAGTTATCTGTGGAATGGAATAAAAAACACATCCGGAATATTAAATAAAATAAAACTTTTAATTATGCCACCGGAATGGAAACCCCGCATGGAAGATGATTTTTATCCTCGTCCATATTGGTATGCCCAAGCATCTAATTTGCCAGAGCGATTTTATGGGTTTTGGCAATTACTGTGCTGTGTTCCCGGATTTATCACTATATTATTATATAAAGATATTTTATCGCCTGTGGCATTGTGGTATTGTATGTCGCTCTGCATTACATCCATTACCCAAACAGCGCTTATATTTAAAGATAATACATATAGTTTTTTCAATGGATGGGAAGCACTGCGACTGATATTATTCATGATCTTTTTACCGTGGTCAGGTATACAAGAATTTTGGGTGTTTTATTTACTAATATTCTATTTTATATTGACTTTGTTTTATCAGCTTTTATTAGGAAACACTTTTTTATATTTTTTGATTAAAAAACGAATTAGTTAAAAAATAAAGGCAAGGTGGCTTCATATTCAATCGGCAGTCATTTTTGACTATTTTTAATTCGAACATGACATTGTGCATTTAGGCACACTTTTTGCTTATTTGGCCGTGACTAACTATGGCAACCAACCGCACATTCACCATGATTAAGCCCGATGCCGTTGCCAACGGACATGCGGGTAAAATTATCGATCACATCACACAGGCCGGTTTCAAAATCGTAGCCCTGAAGTACACACGCCTCAGCACCGAATTGGCAGGCAATTTCTATGGCATTCACCGTGAACGCCCCTTTTTCGGAGAGCTGGTAAGCTTTATGACCAGTGGACCTATCTACGCCGCAATTCTTGAAAAAGACAACGCGGTGGAAGACTTCCGTAAACTCATCGGCGCTACCGATCCCCAGAAGGCAGAGGCTGGAACCATCCGCAACCTCTACGCCAAAAGCATTGATGCCAATGCCATCCACGGCAGCGACAGCGACGAAAATGCCGAAATTGAAGGTAACTTCTTCTTCTCGCAGTTTGAGCGTTTTTAAAAAATCCCTAACAATCATCAAAAATGCCCGCTAACTTTGGTGGGCATTTTTTATGGACGAAAATTTCCAAAATACCCGCAACAAGGGTCTTGACGTATCATACCTCGAAGGTCCGCATGGTCGTTTTTATGAAATGGGCTTTTTGTTTCGTGTATTTGTGGAATTTTTCAAGGCCTACCGCCGACTGCACTTTATAGGTCCCTGCATCACGGTTTTTGGTTCTGCACGCTTTGGCGAAGACCATGAATATTATAAACTGGCCCAAAAAACATCCGCCCGCATTGGGGAAATGGGCTTTGGTATCATGACCGGCGGCGGACCCGGTATTATGGAGGCGGCCAACCGTGGTGCCAAACAAGCGGGGGCATACAGCATAGGCGTTAATATTAAATTGCCATTCGAGCAAAAACCCAATCCCTATCTGGACCGCTGGGTGGAAATTCGCTACTTCTTTGTGCGCAAGGTGATGTTGTTTAAGTATTCATTTGGCTTTGTCATCATGCCCGGTGGTTTTGGTACCATCGATGAAATGTATGAAGCACTCACCCTTATTCAAACAAAGAAAATGCCTTGGTTTCCGGTGGTGCTGATGGGGAAGGATTACTGGCAAAGCAACCTGGACCAGATTGCGCTGATGCACAAGATGAAAACCATCTCGCCCGAGGATGATGATATGCTCTGCATTACCGATGATCCTGAAGAAGCTGCCCGTTTCATTGAAGAAAAAGTAAGGCCCTTTGCCACCCGCCGCCGCAAGTATAAACCACTTTGGTGGCTGGGCGAAAAGTGACATAAGATCCCTCCAGAATCTGCATCCATGGGGTTTGCTGGCAAAGCCGGCATGGGTTAGGGAAAACACAATTGTGTGTTTGCATTTTCAGCCATGTGTGTCTTATGTGGCAATATTTATTTTTCCCAGTTTGGCACGATTTTCAGCGCGCGGAGGGCCTCGCAGCCCGAAACGAAGTGGAGGGTGAAAACCGGCAAGAGGCCCGGGATGGCCTGCGCCTAGCAAGGCGCCTTAAATCGTGACAGCCTTTTTGGTTATTTTTTGGGCGCCAAAAAGTGACGGAAAATCGTATAATAACGGGGATTGGGGGTACTGAAAAATTTGACAACTTTTGTATAGGTGTCAAATTTGCTTACGGCCTGGGCAAACCCCTACCAGCGCCTCACAATATTAAAGCCCAGTCGTATATCGCCCTTGCCAAAACTGCCATTATCGCCCGTCATGTAACGAAATTCGTTCAGGGCATTGGCATTGCTGCAGG
>JBILTS010000060.1:0-13311 GCA_044371405.1 Bacteroidia bacterium | reverse complement strand
TTCTTAACTCTCCTGTGTGACCGGTTTTTACGATGCGTTTGGAGGCAATTTGTTTACCGTTTTGCATGGTTTTCACCATTACATGTTTTTCATCTACACCGGATGTAATACAATTGGTAGGAACCGTAACTGCGGCTTCTTTTCTGTAATCAGCAATTTTCAACTTGGCCAGCATGTTGGGTTTAATATCGGTGGCGCCATTAAGCCGGATTTCAATTTTAAAAGAACGGTTTATGGGATCAATAACGCGGGAAGCAAAGGAGATTGTGCTTTCAATGGTTTTATTAATATCCGTAAAGATAACTTTTACCTTATCGCCTTTGTTTATTTTACCTGAATATGATTCCGCCACATCCGCCACCACCTTCAGGTTGCTTAGATTAACAACTTTGAACATGGGAATTCCGGGAGCTGCTGCCTGTCCGATTTTTGTGTCAACACTCTCCACTGTTCCGCTGATAGGGGCTTTTACCGTGTACATGGCGAGCTGTGCATCTAAAGTCGCCAAGTTTTTTTCGAGCGCTTCTTTCTGGTTTTTAGCCGATAAATATTGAATTTCTGTACCAACGCCCTGCTGCCATAAACGTTTTTGTTTTTCAAACAGGGTAGTTGCGAAGGAGACTTGCTGTTCTATTTGTGAACGACTCTGTCTTAGGGTGCTGTTATCAAGGTAGGCAAGTGCCTGTCCAGCAGAAACGGCATCTCCGGGCTTGGCCAGAACCTGGGTTACGGTTCCCGGCAGCTGGGCTGTTGCAATGGTGCTCTGTTCTGCATCTGCTTTTCCCTCGATGTTAAGATAAGTTTCAAACGCGGCAGGCTCAATCTTTTCGGTCTCTACCAGTTTAAGTTTCTCTTTTCTGGGTTCCAGCGCCTGTATTTCACTTTCCAGTTTTTTGGCCTGGTTCTGAAGGGCAGTAATTTCTTTCTTAATTCTGTCTAGTTCGTCGCGCTTTTGCTGCACATCACTTTTTTTGCCGCCGCATGCCTGAATCAGAAATGCTGCGCCGAGAATTACAAAATATGGTATTTTCATGTTGATATTCGGATTAAGGTTTTAAAATGTCGCTACCAAGTGCCTTTTTTAGATCAAGTTTAGCCATTACCAGGTCATATAGGGCATTCAGATAATTGGCCTGGCCTGTTTTTAAGTCTGTTTCTGCCTGTAATAGTTCCAACGCACTTCCAACGCCCTCTTTATATTTAAATACGGTATTTTTATAAATATTGTCGGCCAGCTGAACATTTTGCTTTTGTACGGCCACCATTTCAAGTTGGGTTTGATATGTTTTCAGTGCGATTTCGTATTCCATTGCCGCCGCATTCTGAAAAGTTTTCATATCATTTATGGTTTTGTTTCTGCGGAGTCTAACCTCTGCCGCACCTGCTCTTGAACGAAGGCCATCGAACAGGGTAAGACTAAGATTTAAACCCAGTGCAGTGCTGGGAACCCAATTATTATTTGGGGTAAGATTGGATTGAAAGAAATTGAATTCAGGTCGCTGGGTTGTTTGTTGATGCTGTAAAAACCCTACCAGGGTTGGAAATCGACCAACTTTGAAACGTTTTTCTTCCAGAAAACTGATAGATAGCGTTTGATTCATCAATTGGTATTCAATACGGTTTTTTATATCAAAGGCATCATTACCCGCAGGAATCGATTTATCTAGGGTTTCCAGATCGTCTGCCAAAACAATCGGATTTTGAATGGGCATACCCAACTGAATTTTGAGCAAATTCATGGAAGCAGATGAAGCAAGAATGAGCTTGTCTCTCTGCACTTTTAAATTGGTAAGACTGAACTCCAAGCGCTGCACATCCAGTTTTTCGGCAAATCCTTCTTTGTTCAACATTTTTACGTCGTTCAAGCTTTTCTCAAGCAAGCTAATGTTACTGTTCATTAGCGTGATGTTTTTTTGAAGCGTTAGGGAAAGCAGGTAAGCTTTTGAAACATTCAATGCCACATCCTGTTTGGTTTTAATAGCCAAGGTTTTGCTAACATTCATCACCTCGCGGGCAGCTTTCAAACCCAGTAAAAAGGTACCACTGTAAATGAGCTGATTCATGCTGAGGGTTGCATTGGACGCAATGGGTTGCTGAAATTGAATAAATATGTATTCTGGGGCACCCGGACTGGGAACAAAGTTTTTAACCCAGTTGCCCGGAATTTGAGTGTACTGTAAGTAATTTGCATTCACGCCTACTTGCGGAAGCCCTGTAGCCGTTACCTGATTGACTGCCTGTTTGCTGATTTCGATATCAGTGGTGGCATTTTGTATAGCGGTGCTGTTTTTTTCGGCGTAGGAGAGCGCATCGGCAAGACTTAGTTTCAAGGTGTCCTGAGCCATGGCTGAGTGCATAGATCCTGAGATAAATGCTGAAAGTATAATTATTGAAAAACGAATCATCTGTATCAGTGTTATTGGTTTTTAATCCAGCTTATTTCATTAAAAAGTGCTCTTCCTTTATCTGTTGTAACCGCATGTAAGTGATATTTTATTGTTTCAATATACTCCTCGCGGAAATCTCTTTGTTCCTCTCCTTCGAAAAGTGTATTTTGGAACATTGAAAAAATCAGACACATATATATTCGAGCCACCCTTTGCCTGTTCATATCTTTCCTGAACAAACCCAGATCAATTCCTTTTTGCAAATTTTGATTTACGCTTTGCAGCGCATAACGATTGCGGTGTTCAACCAGGTGGGTGTAGCTTTTAGGATAAAATTTCTGCAAATCAAACAGCACAGAAGGGTGGACGTTTTTATTCATTTGCAAAACAAAATCTGCAATTTTTGCAATCTGAAAAACGGGGTTTTCTTCCTCTGACATGATGATGCTAGTGTTTTTCTCCATTTCGGAAATGTGCATGGAAATAGTATCGAAAACCAACCGGTCTTTGTCCTGATAATGTTTATAAATGGTCTTTTTTGAAATGGATAGTTCTTTGGCTACATCATCCATGGAAACATTACGCACCCCAAGTTCCATGAAGAGTTTTGCTGCTGTCTTTAAAATTCTACCCTGCACCTCCATAAAAAGCGGTGCAAAGTTAAGATAAAAAAACCTAGGAAACTATAAAAGTTTGCAAAGTTTCCAAAGTGCTGTGTATTTAATTGATTTGCATTACTGAATGCTGATGTCAAAAGGCATTCGCATATATGTACCACGGCAATTTACCGCCTTTTTCATCTGCTCGTAGGGTAGGTGAAAACTGCCCAGTTCCTCTGATAAAATTTGTTGTTTTAATGAAGCCGAATTTGTTTTGCCAATCAGTTGCTCAATCACGGTTTTTTGTTTCGGCATGCTCACAACACGGTATTTTTTAAGTTTTGCCATGGTCGCAGCACTCTGAATAGCGCGTTGAATACCTCCATATTCATCGGTTAGTTTCAGGTTTTTAGCATATATGCCGGTGTAAACGTGCCCTTCGGCCAGCTGTTTTACCCTTCCGGTATCCATTTTTCTACCTTTGGCTACTATGCCGGTAAAGTCATCATAAATATCATTTACCATGCCTTGAAAATATGCACGCATGCCTTCAGAGAGGGGCGCATCAGGTCTCCAGGTTACGGCAAAATCACCGGTGGGTACCGTTTCATAATTTAACCCCAGTTTCTCTTTATACATCTTGGAGATGTTGGGAACCATGGCAAAAACCCCAATACTTCCGGTGATGGTGGTGGGTTGCGAGAAAATGCTATCTGCCAGACATGCAATATAATATCCGCCACTGGCAGCCACACCACCAAAACTGGCGATTACCGGTTTCACTTTTTTGGTAAGTTCAATTTCCCTAGCAATGATATCGCTGGCGTTGCTGCTACCGCCGGGGCTGTTAATTCTAATTACTACTGCCTTTATGTTGCTGTCCAAACGGGCCTTTTTTAAGGTTGCCGCAAGGGTGGTACTGCCTATCCCGGTGCCACTTTCATCAGTTCCCATGTTGATTTCTCCGCTGGCATAAATCAATGCTATTTTATCATCACCTTCACCAAGGTTCCAGCAGTCTTTTGCATATTTTTCAAATGCATATTTCACCAGTTTCTTGTCTGTAGTGCCTTGAGATAGGCGTATCATTTCTTTTTCAACTTCATCCTCATACTTCAATCCGTCTACCAGTTTGTATTGCAATGCAAGGTTGGCATTTCTTGCTTTGAACAGATTGGCAGTTTCTGCTACCTCCGCAGAATCCATGTTCCTGGATTTGGCTATGTTATTCATGCAATATCCAAACAAACTGAATACATAATCCTTAACCTGCTCTCGGTTAGCATCGCTCATGTTGCTCTGTATAAATGGTTCAACAGCACTTTTGTATTTACCTGCTTTAAAAACTTCAAACTCAAGGCCCAGTTTATCAAACATTCCTTTGTAAAAGGCAGTTTGTCCGGCATAACCATTAAATTCCACCACCCCTTTAGGATTTAAGTAAACTTTATTGCAGGCAGAAGCAATGTAATAACCGGCATCGGTAAAAAACTCACCGTAGGCAATCACAAATTTGCCTGATTTGCGAAATTCTAAGATCTTCTGCCGTATCTCTTCAGCAGTTCCCATATTTCCTGCGTAGAAATCGCTGCGCAGGTAAACGCCCTTTACATTATCATCTTTTGAAGCTTTGTCCAGGCCATAAATAATTCCATTCAAACCTACTCCGGCCGACAAGTCTCCGTTAATCTCGGCCAGGGGGGCTTCCATGGCCCGATCTGGTATTTCTCCATTTAAAGTGAGTTCAAGTACCGTATTCTTTTTCACCTCAGGTTTATCATCAAGACCGCCGGCGATGCTGCCAATGATAGCGGCAAAAAAGAAAAAAATCAGCATCATGCCGATAATAAACCCGAGTATGCTTGCAAGCAAATTCTTTAAAAACCCCATTTTTTTGAACTGCTAACGAAGATAGCTTGCTTTACAAAAACAAATCAATTATTCATCGTTTAATCATACTGAATTGGCGATGAAGACGCTTTTTTACCAAAGTTTTGCATTTTACGGAAAATCGTTGAAATTTGGGCACAAAATTTGGATTGTCACAATCAAAAGAGTTAAAAAGCATAAAAAAACATATTATATGGTTAACGCTGGTTACATTATGTGTTTTTCATGGTTTGGAATTCAAATTTTTACAGAGAATTACTTATGAAAAAATGTATTACAAAAACTTCCTTGCTGCTACTGGCGGCTGTGTTATTCGCGCCGCTAAATGCACAACAAACCATTGGCCTGCAAATGGGCAATCACAATACATCTTATGCCTACGCTCTTAATCCAGCACAGACGTATTCCAGTAAAAATCGTTTTTACTTTAATTTTTGGGGAGCCGGCGTAGGTTTTACCAATAATTTTTTAACCTATTCAGCCCCTTTCAGTCTATGGCAAATGGGGGCTGGTAATTATCCCGATCGATATAAAAACGCAGCTGGTAATTTGGATTTTAACCCTTCATGGCTGCAATTAAATGGCAAGACAGATAATTGGAAACTGTATTATCTGGATGAAACTTACGGGCCATCCATGCATTTTCGCATTACAAGAAGAACTGCCATAGGCATTGGCATAAAATCGGTGGCGGGTATGAGTATTACCGGGGTGGACAAACACCTTGGAAATCTATTCAGATTTGGCTTGGATAGCACAGGAAATGGATTTTCAGGGGTAAATGGAACGGAAATTGGCAAGACTTATGAATTATCCAGATTCTCGGTTAATACCGACAAATGGCAAGAGTGGTTCTTTTCTGTGGCTTCGGTGACCCGCGACAGGGGACGGCATTTTACTAAATGGGGCGCTACCGGTAAATTACTTCTTGGCATGGGTGCCGGGCATATGGGGGTTAATGGCGGCTCATATCGTTTCGATAATTTCAATCAGGTTTCCTTTGATAATTTACAATCTACCTGGTTTCATACCAGCGATCAAAGCGCTACCCGCACCCTAAACAGTCCGTTTGGGATGAAGTTTGATTTTTTACAAGGTGCAGGTTTGGGAGCAGATGTTGGATTCATGTATGAAAACAGACCCAAACAAAACCGCAAGCGATTTAATAATCCTTGGTTTGACTGTTTGGATGAAGATGACAATGAATATAAATGGCGCCTGGGAGCCAGTATTACCGACCTGGGTTTCATCGTTTATGGTGGGCAGAGCAGGATGATAGACAATAAGGATGCCACAGCCACCTGGAATGTAAACCGAACTTTGATAAATACCTACAGCGGTTTGGGCCAAGATCCATTGAGTAATGTAAGTACAGGTTTTTACGATAGTTTAAATGCAGATGCAGCCAACAACTTTATCACCACCACACCTGCGGCATTGAATGTGCAGTTTGACCGCCGATTTTTTGGTGATTTGTATTTGGGTGTGAACTGGACCCACAGCTTGAAGGGCGATTATACCTGGGGTGTAAGAAGGGCTTCCTTTCTAAGTTTGGTGCCCCGTTGGGAGACCGAACATGCCGAAGTGGGAGTTCCCTTGACACTTACCCGTGATTACACCAATCTGAATCTAGGTATTTACGGACGATTGGGCCCTTTTACCGTGGGGACAGATAACCTTGCCGGTATCATGCAGTATGCGTCAAAGGGAGAATATACAGGAGCCAATATTTATTTTGGCATTCGTCTTAAGCTGGAAGCATGCGGCTGGTTGTATTACAAATCAAAAGAATACAGAGATTCGGTAAACAATGCCAAAAAAGACATTCAGAAGAACGATACGTTTTGGAAGCGTGATACCATCACTGTCATCAAACGCGATACCATCCGCAAAACAGAAGTAATCCGCAAAACAGATACCATCATTCGTTATAAAAATCTGGAAGTTTCACCGGATGTAAAGAAAAGAGAAGAGGAGCTTCGCAAAAAAGAGGCATTACTCAAGGCGAAGGAAGAAGAATTGCGTAAGCGTGAGCAGGAAATCAATGCCAAAGGTGTGAATTGCAAACCATGCCAGGATGAATTGATCATTGTGAAACAACAGTTAGCCGATGCCCGCGATCAACTTGGAAAATTGCGCATTCAGCTGGACGATTGTAACCGCAACAAAGCCATTATTGCAGCGGAGAATGAGGATTTGAAAAAGAAAAATGTCGTGCTTTCGGCCGAAGTGGATAAACTGAAAAAGGAAAACGCGGTTTTAAAACTTAACAACAATCCCTGCGATAAACAGGTGAGGAGCCGAGATTCTTTGCTGGCTATTGAACGTGAAAGAAATGCCAAAATTCAGGCAGAACTGGATAAGAAAAAAGCTGATTGTGATGTGGTTCAAAAAGAACTGGATAATACCCAAAAACGAGTGGCTGTGCTGGAAGCAGAAGTGGCTGATGGTAAGAAGAAAATCACAATACTGGAGACAGAACTTTCAAATTGCAAATTGGGGAATGCCGGCAGTAATGCTGATTGCCTAAATAAAATAAAACAACTTGAAGCACAGTTGAATGCCGAAAAACTGAAAACAGCCACTTTGCAAAAAGAGTTGACTGATACAAAAGCAAAACTGGATGCAGAGGTGAAAAAGAATGCTGCCATTCAGGCTGAGCTGGAAGCATGCAAAAAGGCGGGGCTTGTCAATCAAATACGCATATCAGAACTGGAAGCCATGCTTAAGAATAGTGGTGACTGCGAAACCTATAAGGTAAAGATAGCGTCGCTGGAAGCGGAAATCGCAAATTTGAAATCCAATCAGGATAGACAAAGTAAAATCATAGCAGAACTGGAAGCTAAACTTAAAAACTGCGGCAATGCAGCGGAGCTCAATAAGTGTAAGGCAGAACTTGATGAGGCCAAAAAGCGCAATTCAGAATTGGAGGCCGAAATTGTAAATGTGAAAAAGCAGCGCGACCTGTATTTGTCGGAAATTGAGATTTACAAGAAAAAAGTATCCGACCTCGAAGCCAAATTAAAAGATTGCGAGGGTAAAGGTTCGGATTGTAAGGAATGCGAAGAAGAATTGTCACAATTGAAAATCAAATACGAGCAGAAGGAAAACGCATACAATGCCTTGTCAGATGAATATCAGGCATGTACAAAAGATCTGGCTGCGCTGAAAATCAGACTTTCGGATTGTGAGTCCAAATTGAAAAATTGTTCTGGCAGCAGCAGCAAGGAAAAAGAACTACAGGCAGAAATTGACAAATTGAAACGCACCATTGCCGAGCTTAATGCCGAGGTAGATGCACGTCAAAAGTCACTTGATGCGCTGCAGGCCGCATATGACAAGCTTGAAATTACGAACACTGAATTGGGTAAGAAAATAACCAATTTACAAACCGAATTAAATGCGCTGAAAGCACAGGTTAATTTATTGCAACAACAACTCAAAGAATGCCAGGAAGCTGGTAAATAATCAATCCGTTAATTATTAAAAAGGCACCTGCATGGGTGCCTTTTTATTTAAAATTCCACCCTAAGGCGGATGTTGAGCCTTCTCCCAGTTAAATATTCGGGTACGCCATACACGTTGTTTTCAATATCTTTCACCCAGTTGTATGAAATGACATTATTAATGCCAAGAATATTGAAAATCTCTACACTGATCCAGGTTTCCTGTAAGTTCTTGAGCATGCTTGCTTTTGGCCGATTTTTATCATTCCGACCAAGCAGTACTTTGCTGAAACCCATATCCAGTCTTCTGTAAGGCGGAATGATGTTTGGTTTGCTTGCATACCTGCCTGCTCCATCAAGAAAATACGGCATACCTGTTCCAATAATCATGTTTAAATTCAGGCGAAATGTAGGGTTTCCTGGAAGTTGATCTTGCAGCATGGCCGCAAAGTTGACCCTGCGGTCAGTAGGTCTTCTCAGCCATTCACTTTGGATGCGTTCTCCGCTGTTATTCGTGTAGGAAATCTTCTCGCGGGTTTGCAATACACTCAGCGTAAACCAGCTTTCCAGCCCTTTGATGAATTCACCGTTAATTCTATTATCTATACCCCAGGCATAGCCGGTGCTGCTGTTTTCTGCATAGTAACGTACCCTGATATTGTCGTACAGGTAGGGTACGAGTCTGTCGAGCTGTTTGTAATAGGCCTCTGTGGTGAACTTAAATTTACGCCTCCACATATTGATAAACCGGTCGGTACCGGCCACCAGATGCCATGCCTGTTGTGCCTGTAATTGTCTGTTCAGATTTCCATTAAATCCCCTTAATTCCCTGAAAAAACCCTGCTGAAAGTAGCCACCCGCAGCCAGTTTCACAACCAGGTCTTTCTTTTTTAAACTATCCGGTAAGTACGCATTCTTTTTTTTGTTAGGTTCCCAGCTAAACTGAACACGGGGGGTTACAAAAAGCTCTTCGTTTACCTGCCACCACTGACCGCGCAGTCCTACATTCAGCCACATGTTTCGCTGTTTGTCGAGCCGAAATTTATTTTGAACAAAACCTTGTACCCGAAAACTTTCCAGCATGTTTCTTGCACTCACCTGATCATCAAGAATAATGCTGTCCGATGCAAATCCAAAAGGAGGGATGTTATACATGGCACTGTCATTATAGCGCCATTCCTTGTATCGGTCTTCAATCCGCTCTTGGTTTATTCGAATACCATATTTAAAAATATTGCGTTTATCGGGCTTGGTTAATGTGCCGATGTGTGAAAAGTTGAGAATACGGCTCTGAAGTCTGTTTCTGCCATGATCCAGAAAATAACCAAAGCCAAGTGTTTTCAAGGGTTTACCGTAGGTCTTACTGCCCATGTCACGATCCAGTAAGCTTAGTTGGTAAGCCCCTTCTACATCAAATAGTTCTTGCTCTGAGGTTCCCGTGGCGCTTAAAATCCATTTAAACTCTTTACCGGCCTCGGGATTGAATTTAAGGGTAAGTGCCCCCATGGCGTAGTCGTAATTCATTTGCTCTGCACCGGCCATCCCCACATCCAGCTGGTATGCCTGAGAAACCGTACCAAATTCTGTTCTGCGGCTCTCAGGTGTTAGGTTGTATCGATTCAATGCAAGATTGCCTAAAAACTCAATTTTCCAGCGACGCCATAGTTTTCGGCTAATCAGTGTTTGAACGTCTGCAAAATTCATACGGTAGGCACCCTGCAAGTCAAGACTTCCGGTGAGCAATGAGTTGCTGAAATGTCTTACGCCAAGAACAGCAGATGTCTTTTTGGTTTTGCCTTCTACCGAAAAGCTGTTTAGTAATAACCCGGCTGTAGCGTTTACTGAAAAAGATGTGGGTTGCACATATTCCACATCCAGCACACTGCTCATTTTATCTCCGTACTGAGCATCAAAACCGCCGGCACTGAATTTTAGGGTCTTCACCAGGTCTGGATTGATAAAGCTTAATCCTTCCTGCTGACCGTTGCTGATAAGCTGGGGGCGGTAAATTTCGATATCGTTTACGTAAACGAGGTTTTCGTCGTAATTGCCACCGCGAACGCTGTATTGAGAAGACAGTTCACTGCTGCTGTTGGCACCCAGTGTTTTTATGATGGCCTCAATGCCACCGGTGGTGGGATTCATGCGCAAATCACGGGGCCTTATTTCATCGAGAAACGGGGTGTATTCTTCCCGGCTTTGAATGTCAATCTGTGGTAAAAAATCTAGGCCGGTTCCTTCATAAATTACCCTTTCCAGCTGAGCCGCCCAATCCTTTTGAAGCCGGTAACCAAAAATCTTTCTGTTGCCCTGATATCCGAAGATGAGGTTGGTAACGGGAATGATAAAATCGCCATTATTGTCTGTTAAGGCCAATATCTCACCACCGCTATTTTTAATGGTAATGCCAACTGCGGGATCGCCGTTTTTTAACTTAACCTTGGCCCAAAACATGGATTGCTGCTGTGCATGAAGCTGCCCGATAATGCAAAACAGCAGCACGAGGCAAGATTTTTTCAGCACAGGTATGAAACGTAAAAAGTTGATGTTTCTTTTATGAATTGGCAGTTTTGTGCAGGGCGGCTATGGTAGCAGATGGATTTGGAGTTGCAAAAACTGCGTTTCCGGCCACCAGCACATCCGCCCCGGCCTTCGCCAATGCTTGGGCATTGGTTTCAGAAACTCCACCATCCACCTCTATGAGGGCATGACCATTGTTTTTCAGAATCAGATCCTTAAGCTCCGCTACTTTCCGGTATGTGTTTTCAATAAATGCCTGTCCGCCAAAACCCGGATTAACACTCATGATGAGCACCAAATCGCAGTCTGCTATAATGTCTGTGAGGTGATTTACCGGTGTATGCGGGTTGAGGGCTACGCCGGCTTTCATTCCATGTTTTTTGATTTCCGCCACACTTCTGTGCAGGTGTGTGCAGGCCTCGTAATGAACAGTAAGTACCTGTGCTCCTGCCTCTGCAAATCGCTGGATGTATCTGTCCGGTTCCACAATCATCAGGTGAACATCCAGGGTTTTGGTTGCATGTTTTTTTAGCACATTCATTACCGGGAAACCAAAGGAGATGTTGGGCACAAATACCCCATCCATCACGTCCACATGATACCATCCGGCATCACTTTGGTTAATCATTTCACAGTCTCGCTGAAGGTTTCCGAAATCGGCGGAAAGTACGGAAGGCGCAATAATGACAGACATTAAGGCAAAGGTATAATAAATATTGGTAACAGGCTTATATACAAAAACGACAGAAAATTATTTTCTAATGGATAATTCATAAATCTCTATCCATGTGGCAGGCGACATTTTACCGCACAATTGCCCGATTAAAGAGAATGGTATGTCAGACCCGTATTTGAAACGGATGCAGCTTTTTCCGATGTCCGGCTGTTTATCAGTTGCGGCCTTCAATTCAGCTATAAACCAGTCAAACAGTGGGAGATGGGCATATAAACCCATGTGATACAGTGCAAGGTGGTTTTTCTGTGCTGCTATGCTGATGAAAGGCAACGGAGTATTGGATTTGCAGTGATAGCCTGCAGGATAGTAGGACAATGGCACTACCCAGGATGGCATATTATATTGAATCTGAGGTTCAAAACCTATGGGAATATGATTAGAAATTACCTCTGCAAGATGCATAAGTTCAGTATGTTTTTCAGTACCTACGCCTTGGAAGTAAGTTTCAAATACAGATAGGTTAGTTTGCATACAAAGACTCATAAAGGGTAACACACTCGGCCGCTTCTTTTACATCATGCACCCTTAAAATGTCTGCACCTTTTATTAAAGCAACCATATGCAATGCTGTGGTGCCATTCAAGGCATTATCAGCCTGAGAGCCCAAGGTTTTCCAAATCATGCTTTTTCTGGAAATTCCTACAAGAATGGGTTTATTTATTTTTTTTAACTCGTTGAGGTTTCTTAACAGCAAAAAATTATGAGCAATGGTTTTTCCAAATCCAAAGCCCGGATCGAGAATCCAATCCTTGATACCCATCTGTGTATAAAGTATATCTTTTTCTTTAAAATAATCGATGACCTCAGCAACAACATCTTTGTAAATCGGATTATGTTGCATGGTTTGGGGTTTGCCCTTTTTGTGCATAGCCACATAGGAAATGCCAGCGCTTGCTATAAATGCCAGCATATTATCGTCGTCTTCTCCCGATGATATGTCATTAACAATTTTAGCACCAGTATTTACCGCGTGGCGGGCCACGGCACTATAAAAAGTATCCACGCTAATGATGGCATCAGGAAAGATCTTAATAATGTCTTCAATTACCGGCAATACCCTGTCTGTTTCTTCATCTGCGGAAATGGGTATGGCGCCGGGACGGGTACTTTGGCCTCCAACATCAAGGATATCTGCACCATCCATCAACATCTTTCCTGCCAGATCCTGAACCTTTTCCGGCTTAATTCGGCTGCCTTCAAAAAAAGAGTCAGGTGTGGCATTGAGAATGCCCATGATTTTTGCTTTACTCATGGGTGAAAAATGGCTAGATTATTTGATGGATTCGTCCGGATTTCCAACCATTTTTTCGGGCTTTACCCACTCATCGAATTGTTCATTGCTCAGCAATCCCAGCTCCAAGGCCGCTTCCCTCAGGGTTTTATTCTCTTTGTGCGCTGTTTTGGCAATTTTGGCTGCATTTTCATAACCGATATGAGTGTTGAGTGCCGTTACCAACATCAAACTCTGCTCTACCAAATCTTTGATTCGACTGTGATTTGGCTCTATTCCTTTTGCGCAATGGGTATCGAAGCTCAGGCATGCCTGGCCCAGCAGTCGAGCGCTTTGCAATAGGTTCGCCGCAATTACCGGCTTGTAAACATTCAGTTCAAAATGGCCTTGTGAACCTGCAAAAGAAACTGCAACATCGTTGCCCATAATCTGAGCACAAACCATGGTTAGGGCTTCAGGTTGAGTAGGATTGACCTTACCGGGCATGATGCTGCTACCGGGT
>JBILTS010000059.1:0-13366 GCA_044371405.1 Bacteroidia bacterium | reverse complement strand
TTTGGGATGATGAAAAAGCCCTTCCTGAATACAGAATACCTGGGATTCTGGCTGGGGGACTCGGTAAATCAGCAGCCAAACCCGCTGGTTAATGTGCATTTGCGTCGGGCTTTGGCACTGGGTGTAGACAGAAAAGCCATGATTCGTTATTTGAGAAATGGACTGGGAGAAGCCGGTAATCACGGATTTGTGCCTCCTGTTTTGCTGAATAATCCGTCAGAAGGGCTTATTTATCATCCTGCAAAGGCAAGGAAAGAATTGGAATTATCGGGTTATCCGCAGGGGAAAGGACTTCCGGAATTATTGCTTACTACCACTGCGGATTACCTTGATATGGCTGTTTTTCTAAAAAAGGCCTGGTCAGACATGGGCATTCGTGTTAAAATAGATGTTCAAACCGGAGGCATGCTGAGACAAATGAGAAACAAAGGCAATCTGGCTATTTTCCGGGGATCATGGATTGCCGATGTGCCCGATGCAGAAAATTATCTGGCGTGTTTTTATTCCGGTAATTTTAGTCCAAATGGTCCCAATTATACCCACTTTAGCCAACCTCAGTTTGATGCGTTGTACAAAAGATCATTCTCTGAAACCGGAGCAGTCCGAATCCGCTCAATGGAAATGGCAGACAGTATACTTATTCAATCTGCGCCACTACTTGTGCTTTATTACGACCAAAGTTTGAGACTTTACGGTAACCGTGTGAAAGGCCTATCGAACGACGCATCGAACAGGTTGATACTTAAACGCGTCAAAAAAACAACAAACCCATGAAATACTCACCCTTGATTTTTGGAGCCCTCATTTTAGCCGCTGTCATCTACGGCATGATTAAACTGTATAAAAATCTGATGAACAAATAATGGGTTAAAACTGGCTGGCTGATATGAAGGCATCCAGCTCAGGGTTGTGGGCCCGGGTGTAATCCAGGTCTTTTCTGTGACCCTGCCACCACACTTTTCCCTGATAGATAAAGGTAATGCTCTCACCAATATCATAAACGGTTTTCATATCATGGCTGTTAATCACTGTGGTGATTTTAAATTCCTGTGTAATATCATGCAGCAATTCATCGATGCGTCTGCTGGTAATGGGGTCTAGGCCACTGTTGGGTTCGTCGCAAAACAGATATCGGGTTTCAAGCGCAATAGCACGCGCAATGCCCACACGCTTTTTCATTCCACCAGATATTTCGGCGGGATACTTTTTATTGGCATTCTCCAGTCCCACCCGGCTGAGGCAGAAGTTGATTCTGTCTCTGCGCTGCTCGAGGGTCATATTACCAAACATCTTCAGCGGAAAATCTACGTTTTCCTCCACGGTCAGTGAATCAAACAGGGCTGTGCCCTGGAATAACATACCTATTTCCCGCCTTACCTCACGCACATCTTCATAGGGTAGATGAACAAAATCTCGCCCGTCGTAATTGATGCTGCCGCTTTCCGGTTTAAATAGCCCAACCATGCATTTTAGCAGCACGGATTTTCCGCCGCCGCTGGCTCCAATAATGAGGTTAGGAATACCAGGCTCAAATTTGGCGTTGATGTCAAACAAAACCTGTTTATCGGCAAAACGCTTATTTACATTCACCAGTTCTATCATGGTTACAACATCAATTTGGCGATGATAAAATCGGCGAAAAGTATGAGTACACAGGATCTGGTAACGGCACGGGTTCCGGCTTCGCCCACTTCCAGAGCGCCGCCTTCCGTAAAATAACCTTCGTAGGTACTCATGCTGGTGATGATAAACGCAAATACCAGGGCCTTGGTCATGGAAACCGAAACAGTAAATAATTTAAAGGTTTCCCTCGCACCCTGCACAAATTCGTTGGGCGACATTAAATCGGTGAGACGCGCAGCCAGTATGCCACCACTAATCATCAGCACATTGGCCACGATGATTAGGCATGGAATCATGATAACGCCTGCAATGATTTTGGGCAAGCCCAGAAAACCACTGCTATTGATTCCCATCACCTCCAGGGCATCGATTTGCTCGGTAACCCGCATGTTGCCTACTTCCGAGGCAATATTGGCACCTACTTTACCAGCCAGCACCAGGCAGGTGATGGTAGGAGCAAATTCCAACAGTGAACTGTCTGAAACAATGGTGCCAATTACTTTCATGGGAATGAGGGGAGACACCAGCTGGTAAGCAGTTTGCAGGGTGGTAACCGCACCAACGAATACCGAAATGATGGTGACTATGCCAATAGAGCCCACCCCAATGTTGTTCATCTCGTGGATGGTGCGTTCAAAAAAGACCTTGAAACGCTCGGGTTTGAAGAACATGCTGCGCACAAACAAAATATAGCGCCCCAGTTCAAAAAACAGCCTGTTCATTTTCAGCGGTAAAATTAGGGATTATTCGGCAAAGCCGCCAACGTTATTCATCATCAGGCAATTTTGCTCCAGACTGTTCTGTGTGGCACTTTTGCCAGTTCCTGCCTCACCCCGAAATGTTCCGGTTTCATCAGCAGCGGATCGCTGTTTAGCAAATCTTCCGCCCTGGCGCGTGCCAACAGCAGCAGGTTTTCATCTTGGCGTATATCAGCCAGTTTGAGGTCGAGGATGCCGCTTTGCCGCGTTCCATCCATTTCTCCCGGGCCTCGAAGTTCCAGGTCTACCTTGCTGATTTCGAAGCCGTCTGTGGTTCTAACCATCGTTTCCAGTCGCTTTTTGCCATTGGGCGATAATTTGTGACCAGCAATAAGGATGCAATAGCTTTGGTTGCCGCCTCGGCCCACGCGACCGCGCAGCTGGTGTAATTGTGAGAGCCCAAATCGCTCGGCGTTTTCAATCACCATTACTGTAGCATTGGGAACATTCACGCCCACTTCAATCACCGTGGTGGCAATCATGATGTCGGTTTGGCCATTGCGAAACTTCCGCATCTCATCATCTTTTTCCTCGGGCTTCAGTTTGCCATGAACAATGCTGTATTTAAACTCAGGGGCAGGCAGGTAATCGTTCACCATATCATACCCCGACATTAAGCTCTGTAATTCCAGTTTTTCGCTATCGTCAATCAGCGGAAATACATAATAAACCTGGCGTCCTGATTTGATTTCCTTGCGCAAAAAATCCATGATCAGCGGGCGGTTAGAGCCCGGTCTGAGGGCTGTCTGTATTGGTTTTCGTCCGCCGGGTAACTGGTTTATTACACTTACATCCAGATCGCCGTAAACTGTCATGGCAAGCGTGCGGGGTATTGGTGTGGCAGTCATCACCAGCACATGGGGCGGTAGACTGGCTTTAGAGCTCAGTTTGGCCCGCTGGGCCACCCCAAACCGGTGTTGTTCGTCAATAACCACCAGTCCAAGTTGTTGAAATGCCACATCATTCTCAATCAGTGCATGGGTTCCTATCAGGAAAGGGATGTCGCCGTTTTTTAAACCCTCTAAAATTTCAGTTCTTTTCTTTTTTGGCGTGCTGCCGGTTAGCAATACTGGCTTAATGTTCATTTCTTCCAGCAATTCGCTGATGCTGTAATAGTGCTGTGCAGCCAAAATTTCGGTGGGGGCCATTACACAGGACTGGTAGCCATTGTCAGATGCCAGCAGCATACTAAGCAGAGCCACCATGGTTTTGCCGCTTCCCACATCGCCCTGCAGCAGGCGGTTCATTTGTCTGCCGGTTTTCATGTCGGCCCTGATCTCCTTCAATACCTTTTTTTGGGCATCGGTGAGTGTAAAGGGAAGGTGCTCTTTGTAAAATGTATTAAAAAGTGCTCCCACTTCTGCGAAAACGGGCCCTTTTACCACGCGATTTCGGTGGGTTTTAACTTGTAAATGCCGCATTTGAAGAAAAAACAACTCTTCAAACTTGAGTCGTTTCTGGGCTATTTCCAGCGATTTTAGGTCGGCAGGGGCATGCAGCATGCGTATGGCCAAGGTTCTGTCTGGAAGCTGAAGTTCTTTCAAAATGCCGGGGGGTAAATTTTCCGGAATTTCCATTTTAGGATCCGCCAGGGCAGCACGCACAATCTGCACCATAAAACGATTCTCCAAACGTCTGCGCCTCATACCCTCAGTGAGCGGATACACCGGAACTAAACCTTTGGAAGGAGTAGCACCTTCACCACTTTCCAGTTCCGGGTGTGCCATGGAAAGTTTGCCTTTGTAATCACTGATTCGGCCATAAGCAAGGTAGGTTTCTCCCGGCTTTACCGATTTTGAGACCCAAGGAACGCCCTGAAACCAGATCAGCTCCAGCAGGCCGGTTTCATCCTGCAGCAGGGCTGTGAATCTCCGTGCAGCGCCGGCACCCACAAGGTCTGTCTTTACAATGCGTCCCTTTACCTGCACGGTTGCTTCGGCACTGCCCAATTCGGCGATTTTGTAAACTTTGGAACGGTCTTCATGTCTGGCAGGATAGTGCATCAGTAAATCGCCAATACTGTGAATGTCCAATTCTTTTTTCAATGCCTCTGCACGCTGTGGACCTACCCCTTTCAGGTATTCAATCGGCGTTTCGAGGAAATTGGGCATGTGTGCGAAATTAATGAAATTATGCAGGGTTGGTTCCTCCTGTTTATTTGGAAATCTGAGAAAAATTCCGTATAATATAATTTGATGCAAAATGTCTGTTGCTGCGCAAAAGCCCGAATTTGACTATCTTCGCCCCATGCTTAACGGAAAAACTGCCTTGATTACCGGTGCCTCCCGCGGAATAGGGAAGGGCATTGCCGAAGTATTTGCCAAAAACGGCTGCAACATTGCTTTTACGTTTGCCTCTTCTGTGGAAAAAGCCCGCGCTTTTGAAGTCGAACTTTCATCCGCCTATGGCGTGAAGGTAAAAGGATACCAGAGCAATGCGGCTGATTTTAAAGCCAGCGAGGAACTTGCCAATGCCGTGATAGCAGAATTCGGCAAGGTGGATATTCTCATCAACAACGCCGGTATTACCCGCGATACGCTGTTGATGCGCATGACCGAAGAGCAGTGGGATGAAGTGATGAATACCAACCTCAAAAGTGCTTTCAATCTCACCAAGGCATTTCTGCGTCATTTTCTGGGCAATAAGGCGGGTAGCATCATCAACATGACCAGCATTGTAGGACTAACCGGAAATGCAGGACAAGCAAACTACGCCGCTTCCAAAGCCGGCATGATTGGACTTACCAAATCCGTTGCCAAAGAGTTGGGCAGCCGCAACGTCCGTTGCAACGCCGTAGCCCCCGGTTTCATTGAAACTGAAATGACCGAAGCATTGAACGAAGACGTGAAAAAATCCTGGATTGATACCATCCCATTGAAACGGGGCGGCACCACCGAAGATGTCGCCAATGCCTGTCTGTTTTTGGCTTCTGATATGAGCACCTATGTTACCGGACAAACCCTGAATGTTTGCGGTGGCATGGTCATGCAGTAATTGCGGGGAATTTTACCCCACCATACACTTTCTGAAAGTATCTTTGCACCCCTATGGCGCTCGATCAAACCGGTCCTGATTTTCCCTATGAAAAAAACATGGGGTTTTTCGACCATATTGATGAGTTGCGCAAGCGGCTGGTGAGGATTGCCCTTGTGGTGGTTATTTTCCTCTTCGTTTCCTTTTTTTACGTCTCAGAAATTTTTGATTTAATCATTCTTTCGCCCTTCAAGGAAGGTTTCTGGGGGTATGAGTTTTTCTGCAAAGCCGGACGTTATTTCACAGGCAAGGATATCATGTGCTGGCACCCGCCGGCACTGGAAATGCAGAGCCAGCAAATTCAGGGGCAGTTTGTTTCTGCTTTTAAAATTTCACTGGTTATCAGCTTCATTTTAACCTTTCCTTACCTCATTCACCAAATCTGGCAATTTATCAAACCCGCCCTCAGCATTCGCGAAATCAAAAGAACCCGCAGCAGTCTCTTTGTTGTATCGCTGTTATTCTTTACAGGTGTTGCCTTTGCCTATTTCTTTTTGGTCCCGCTGGCCAGTAATTTTTTGCTGGGTTATTCGCTGAGTCCACAGATTAAAAACATCATCACCATCAGCAGCGTGACGGGTTTTGTTACGTTCATGTGCCTGGCCACCGGACTGGTATTTGAACTCCCTGTGCTCATTTATGTGCTGGCGCGAATCGGTTTTGTAAATTCTGCCTTTCTCAAGAAATACTGGCGTTATGCAGCCATCATCATTTTCATTATTGCCGGCATTGCTACGCCTTCGCCGGATATCTTTAGTCAGTTATTGCTGGGCCTGCCACTGATGCTGCTCTATGTGCTGGGTATCTTTATCGCCAAAAGGGTAGAGAAGCGCCGTGAGCAAGACGAAGCGTAATTTTCCACAAAACATCATCATTGTAGTTTAAGCTGCCCGGGCCGCTTAATTTTGAGGCAAATACCATCCCAATTATGAATCTAGCCATCGGATCCGACCACGCCGGTTTTAAACTTAAAAATGAGTTGCTGGTGCATTTGCTTGAAAAAGGCCTCGAACTGCAGGATTTTGGTCCTGATACTGCCGATAGTGTAGACTATCCCGATTATGCCCACAAGGTTGCAGAAAGTGTGGCCACCGGTGAAAATGATTTGGGCATACTCATTTGTGGCAGTGGCAATGGTGTTTGCATTACTGCAAACAAACATAAGGGCATCCGTGCGGCGCTGGCCTGGGAAGAAGAAATTGCTGCGCTGGCAAGGCAGCACAACAATGCAAATGTACTGTGTGTTCCCGCCCGTTTTGTGAGCAAGGCCAAGGCCTTCAAAATTGTGGATGCCTGGCTGGATGCTACGTTTGAAGGTGGTCGCCACCAGAATCGAGTTTCTAAAATAGAAGATTAATTTTATGGAAGAGAGCATAGAATCGGAAGGCATGAGTTCGGTTCGGATGCTGGGTTTGAAACTGCCCACCGACCCACGCTGGGTGAATATTGCCGAAAAATCGCTGGAAGAAATTCTCACTGACCATGCCTTCTGTGAGCAGAAAGCGGCCAGCAGCGGCATCAGTCTGATTATAAAATATCCCGAGAAAAAGCGGGTTGTGGAAGAGGTAACACCCCTGGTGGCAGAGGAATGGGGCCATTTTCGGCGGGTGCTGAAAGAAATGGACAAACGCGGTTTTTCATTGGGCAACGCCCGTAGGGATGAATATGTGCATCAGCTTTTTGCCACCAAGAAAAAAGGGGGCAGCCGAGAAGATCAGCTGGTGGAGGATTTGCTCATTTGTGCCATGATAGAGGCCCGCAGCTGTGAGCGTTTCCGTTTGCTGAGCATGTATTGCAGCGATATGGATTTGCGAAAATTTTATCATGAGTTCATGGTATCGGAAGCGGGTCACTACCGTATGTTTCTGGACCTGGCCAAAGAATATTTACCTGAAAATATAGTGAAGGAACGCTGGCAAACCCTGCTGGATCAGGAAGCGCAAATTATCGCCGGGCTGGAGTACAGGGGTGATAGGGTGCATTAAGAAATTTAACACGTATAAAAAAATATAAAAAGATACGTATATTCGTGTTGTATATTTCAACATGGATACCAAACTAACCCTCACCCTGCAAAAGGAAGTAATAGAACAGGCCAAAAAGTACGCCAAGGATAAAGGGCAAAGCCTGTCTGATCTGGTGGAGAATTATCTGAAGCTAATTACTGTGCCAACAGAAAGGGGCAAACAGGGAAGGGTTTCGCCTAAGATTAAAAAAATGCAGGGTATAGTGCGCATTCCATTAGACAAGGATTACAAGGAGATTCTGGCAGAAGAGCTGGGCAAAAAGCATGGCGCATAAAATTTTTCTGGATACGGATGTGGTAATTGATTTTTTTACCGATAGGTATCCACATGCAGCGCCCATGGGAGCCTTGTTTGAAATGTCGCATCAGCAAAAGGTAAAGCTGTTCATCTCAGCGGTAAGCATAAACAATATTTATTACGTGGTTCGCAAGTATGCCGGCCATGTAAAGACCATCGGAATTTTGAAAACCTTGTTGGAATGGGTTGCGGTGGCCGGAACCGGGAAAGAAGAGGTTTTAATGGCTCTGGAAAACGATTTTGCCGATTTTGAAGATGGAATTCAGTATGCTACTGCATTACAGTTGGGGCAGATGGATTTGATACTAACCCGAAATATCAGAGATTTTAAAAAATCAGCACTGCCATTGATGACGCCTGTCGATTTTATGAAGCTGGTGAAACAGGGCTAGTTGCTGCACGTTCAATAAAACCCTTAAATGTATCTTCGCACTGAACATAATGGACATTTTGTTGTTGGTTGAGGGAGATAAAACTAACCCACATGAAAGCAGCCGTCATTCTAATGATGTTATTTCCATTCATCAACCTGCCAAAAGTAAATTGGGTTATTGATTTTGGTAGTGCCGCCGAACAAACTACAGACTGGGTCATGATATCAGATAATGTCATGGGAGGAGTTACAAAGTCTACTCTTCAATACAAAGAGAATTCAATGATTTTATCCGGCGAGATTTCACTGGACAATTACGGTGGCTTTGCTTCCGTTAAAACCCGGTTTGGCAAATTTGATTTATCCGCGTATAAGGGTGTGAAAATTCGCTTTAAGTCAACCAATCAGAAGTTTGCCTTTACGCTGGAGGAAACGAAAAACTGGACAATGCCAAATTTTAAGGGGAGTTTTGCTCCTGCTAAAGAAAACACTTGGACCGAAGCCACTATTTATTTCAGCGATTTTGAAGAATACCAAATAGGAGAGCCCACAGGGAGGGAAATGAAAAAATCAGTGCAGGGCAATGTGGTAAGAATGGGGATTATAACTACCGAAAAAAAGGAAGGTCCGTTCTCGCTGGAAGTTGATTATATTGAATTTGTTAAATGAGCTGATACTCGCCTTAAGAGGGGGAAGTCATTATTGCTATCTTGAAATTATACTCCATTAAAGGCTGAAGTTTCTTACATATTTATACCATTTGTATCTTTATGCGTGTTGATTATATTTGAAAATATTTAGCCACAAGTATGCTTAAACATTAATTAAATAATGGGATAGAAGCGTTGGATTGGTTGATTAATAAATTTGATATCAATAATTTGAAATGTTAAAAATAAATTCTTTATAATGGGTACCAGAACAAAATGTAACAGCAACACACTTGTTTATAAAGCTGTTTATTTAGCCTTCTTTTTATGTGTTTGCATTACAGAACTGTTTGCACAATCCACAGGAAGCAGTCTGTCAAATAAAGCCATTGATGGAGGGATAGGCTTGGGGTCGATCATTGCTGTTGTTGCATCGTGGTCGAGAAATAAATCAGTTTTATATGCAATTCTGCATGGATTCCTGGGATGGGCATATGTGATTTATTTTGTATTTACACGAGAAGAATAACCTGTGTCCCTGTATTTTAAAAAAAACAAATTCTATTGGAGATCGAGCCATTTTGTTTGAATGTTAATTGCGTCCCTAGACAAATCGTTAAATAGTTCTTCATTCCCCCTTTTCCAATAACTTTGCCCTTCCATTATGCTCAATTACCGAAACACCCTCTATGCCAATTACCACAGCACCCAGAGCGGCAGGGCTTCGCTGACCGATGCACGATCTCTCTTTGAGCGTGAGAAACGGCAGTTTGGCCGCGAAATATTACCCTTGCTCAGCGTGCCCAAAGATGCTGCCATCTTTGATATGGGCTGCGGATCGGGTAGTTTGCTGAAAGCATTGCAGGAAGTGGGTTATACCCATGCCGCCGGTATGGATATCAGCGAAGAACAGGTGCAAGTGGCGGCGCAAATGGGGGTAGAAAAGGTAACCCTCGGCGATGCCCTGCAACACGTGAAGACCGCTACAGCAGTTTACGATGTTATCCTGGGTGCCGATATCATTGAGCATTTTACCAAAGACGAACTCACCGAGCTGCTGCAAGGC
Organism: Bacteroidia bacterium; assembly: GCA_044371405.1. Classification (GTDB taxonomy): domain Bacteria; phylum Bacteroidota; class Bacteroidia; order NS11-12g; family UBA955; genus RGEC01. The sequence continues at coordinate 3,539 of JBILTS010000059.1, read as the reverse complement.
ATTCACCGCGCCCTGAAACCCGGCGGCGTCGCTGTTTTTCGCACACCCAACCTGGATGCACCCATTAGCAGTGCTTTTGCCAATGGCGATTTTACCCACGAGAACTACCTCAATGCCAGCAGTGCCCTGCAAGTGATGATGGCCTGCGGTTTCAATACAGTGGAGGTGAAGCCCTCCGTGATGTTCATAGAAAATCCGCTGAAAGAATTGCTCAGGAAAGTGCTTTGGGGCGGCCTCAAACTGAAGTTGAAGCTAACACTATTTGCCACCGCGCGCAGCAGCCGCGGCATTGTGCTTACTCCCAATATACTGATTTTTGCGCAGAAAAACAAATGAAAAAGACCGCTTTGATAACCGGCGCCTCCAGCGGCATTGGCCTTGCCTGTGCCGAACTGCTGGCCGCTCAGGGATATGATTTGATACTCACCGCACGCAGGCAGGAAAGACTGATAGAAATTGAGTCCCAGCTGACTGCGTCACACAATGTTTATGTCCAAACCCATTGCCTGGATGTGCGCGACAAAGTGCAGGTAAACGACGTGCTCGGAAAAATCGAAGCCCCCGATGTGCTCATCAACAACGCCGGGCTGGCCCTCGGACTCTCGCATTTCTACGCCGGCGATACCGATCAGTGGGATACCATGATTGACACCAACATCAAAGGTTTGCTGTATGTGAGCCGCACCATGGCTGAGAAAATGATTGCACGCGGCACCGGACACATTGTGAATATTGGATCCATAGCCGGCAAAGAGGTATATGAAAATGGCAATGTGTATTGTGCCAGCAAACACGCTGTGGATGCCCTCACCCGCGGCATGCGTATAGAACTAGCATCCAAAGGCGTAAAGGTTACCGGTATTCATCCCGGTGCGGTGGAAACGGAGTTTAGCATTGTTCGTTTTGGCGGTGATGCGGAGCGAGCCAGGAAAGTGTATGAGGGGTTTGAAAACCTCGTGGCGGCCGATATTGCCGATGCGGTAGTGTGGGCCGTAACCCGCCCGGAGCACGTAAACATCAACGACATTGTAATCATGCCCAAGGCACAGCCCGCCGCAGGGGTTATTCACCGCAAAACCACCTGATGAGTAACAAAAACAAGCATAAAAACGGCATCGTGTACAGCACCGACCCTAATTTTCGCTATCAAAGCGGAGATGATGAGCGCAATACCCTGCCACCGGCACAACAGTGCTTGTATCTGCGTCGTGAAGTGCGCAACGGCAAACCCACCATCGTTATCAAGGAGTTTGTGGGTAAATCGGATGATTTAAAAGCCCTCGAAAAACAGCTCAAAAATCATTGCGGTGTTGGTGGCAGCAGCAAAGATGGTGATATCCTCATTCAGGGTGACCTGCGGGATAAAATCAAGGCCTTTCTGGAAAAGCAGGGCTATAAAACCAAAGGTTAAATTAGAACAGGGAAGGGTTATTGCCCTTGTGCTGTATGCGGCCCAGGTGCTGATAAGCGAGGTGTGTGGCTTCGCGGCCACGTGCGGTTCGCATGAGGTATCCTTCTTGGATTAAGAAAGGTTCGTATACTTCTTCAATGGTGCCGGCATCTTCGCCCACTGCGGTGGCAATGGTATTCAGACCAACAGGGCCGCCCTTAAACTTATCGATGATGGTGGCCAGGATGCGGTTGTCCATCTCATCGAGTCCGTGGGCATCCACGTTTAAGGCGTTTAGGGCAATTCGTGCAATTTCCAGCGTGATGGTGCCATTGCCTTTGATCTGGGCAAAATCACGTGTGCGGCGCAGCAGGGCATTGGCAATACGCGGGGTTCCTCGGCTGCGACGGGCAATTTCGTAGGATGCCTCATCCTCAATGGGCATGTTTAAAATGGCCGAGCTGCGTTTGACGATGCCGCTCAATACCTCGGCGTTGTAGTATTCCAGGCGGAAATTGATGCCAAAACGGGCCCGTAGTGGGGCGGTGAGCAGACCGCTGCGGGTGGTGGCACCCACCAGGGTAAAAGGACTTAAGTTAATCTGTACGCTTCGCGCATTGGGCCCCGTATCAATCATAATGTCGATACGGTAATCCTCCATGGCGCTGTAGAGGTATTCTTCCACCACCGGGCTTAATCGGTGTATTTCGTCAATGAACAGTACATCTCCTTCCTCCAGTCCGGTGAGCAGGCCTGCCAGGTCTCCGGGCTTTTCCAGCACCGGGCCGCTGGTAATTTTCATGCTGCTGCCAAGTTCATTGGCCACAATGTGGCTGAGGGTTGTTTTTCCGAGGCCGGGAGGGCCGTGCAACAACACGTGGTCAAGTGCATCGCCGCGCATGCGGGCGGCCTGCACAAATACCTGCAGGTTTTCAAGAATCTGTGGCTGTCCGGAAAAATCTTCGAATGACTGAGGCCGTAAAACCTTTTCGATTTCGCGCTCTTGCTTGTTCAGGTGGTCTTTTTCCGGATCCAGGTTGGGGTTCATCGGTTTACTGCAATATACGAAAAAATCAGCGAATTACCAAATTCCTCAGTCGTTTTTCAACGGCATCATTCACAGGCCACAAGGGCTGACGTACCACGTTTTCGCTCAGGCCCATCTCATTGAGCATCACCTTGATGCCACCCGGACTACCGTCGGCAAAAATGGCCAGGGCACCTTCCAGAATCTGGTTGTGCAGTTTGCGAGCTTCATTCCAGTTGCCCGCGAGTGCGGCTTTAACCATACCGCTAAATTGGGCCGGATACGCGTGGTTGATTACCGAGATAACCCCGGAAGCACCGCAGGCCAGCATGGGGTAGGTGAGGGCGTCGTCGCCGCTGATAACGAGGAAGTTGTCGGGTTTGCGCACCATCAGCTGCATCACCTGTTCCATGTTGCCGCTGGCCTCTTTGGTGGCAGCCATTTTTGGAAGTTCGGCAATACGGCATTGGGTTTCCCAGGTCATGTTGCTGCCTGTGCGGCCTGGCACATTGTAAATGATAACAGGCAACGGCGCTACATCCGAAATGGCTTTGTAGTGGTGATATATGCCTTCCTGGTTGGGTTTGTTGTAATAAGGCGATACGCTTAAAATGGCGCTGAATCCACGCAGATCCGTGTGCTGCATTTTATCACAAACAGCGGCCGTGTTATTGTCGCCAATGCCCAGCACCAGGGGTAAACAGCCGTTGTTGGCCTCGCGGATGGTATCGATAACCAGTTGCTTTTCCGTCTCGGATAAGGTGGCACTTTCGCCGGTGGTGCCAAGCACCACAAAATAATCCGTTCCATGGGCAATTTGGTGCTCCACAATCGCAGAGAGGGCTTCGGTATCTACGCTGAAATCCTTTTTAAACGGGGTGATCAGCGCAGTTCCGGTTCCGGTAATTTCTTTCATGTGTATGGGATTAACCGATTTTATGCAAGTAATGTTTCAAATCTGCGATGTATGCTTCGATGTTGCTTGAGGCCGGATTCCCGAGCAAAATGTCGTAAAACGGCAGGGATTTTTCCCGGTGAAAACCAATGCGGCAGGTGGCGTTGGTAAGGCCTGCTATGCTTTTCAAAGCGAGCCGCCCATCCAGGTTCAGGTTGATGAAATAA
>JBILTS010000165.1:0-4059 GCA_044371405.1 Bacteroidia bacterium | reverse complement strand
GGATTATATGTTGCACGCATCGGCCACAGCCACCACCGCAATCGGGTTGGGAAGGGGTATACAGGCCTGCGGTTATGCCGCACGTGTGTATGCGGTAGCGGTGCTCAACAATGTTGAGGAACAAAGACGGTTGATACAAGAAGCAGGGTTGTCAGAAACCGTTGAAGTGCTGGATGGGTATGCTTTTGGTGGTTATGCCAAAACCACGGAACCCCTTATGGAATTTGTAAAGAGTACCATTGCGCAAACGGGCATTTTGTTTGATCCCGTTTATACCGGAAAGGCATTGTGGGCGTTGCGGAATATGGCATTACCCGGCAGGGGTGTGTTTTTGCATACCGGTGGCAGCATGGGTTTGTTCAGCGAGGCGTTTTTGAGGCGTATGTAGGAGACGTGCCATCGCGCGTCTCTATTTATTTTGTTTTCCGGCAATCCATTTCACCGGATTTTGTGCAATATAATTTCTTACGGCATCCAATTCCTCCTGACTGCGAATGATGCGATCATGAAAACGAGGTTGCCATGCAAAATCGATATTGTTTTGGTTGGTATTGCGTTTCAACGATGATTTGAATCCACGTATCACCGCTCCGAGGTTTCTTGATTGTGCGCCGAATTTATTGGGTTTCCAATCTGTTTTATCGTGGTTATTAAAAAACAAAATACCGTGGATGTGATCGGGCATTATCACAAACGCATCCAATTGCACGAACGGGTAATGTTGTGGTATTTGTAACCAATATTCGTTTGCAATCATGCCGGTTGCGGTGGGTCGTAGAGACACGCAATTGCACGTCTCTACGATTTCCCCGAAATAATGCATACGATTTTTCGTGCAAATGGTTACAAAATACCATCCATCCGCGCCATAATCATAACCTGGCAAACGGTTGGTAGGAATGCGGTATTTGTTTTTGAACCTTTTTGTCACCAATGTTTAAATACGAATATAGTCGTAAATAAACAAAAAGAAATATAAGAAATATTAAAAAACGGTGTTTTTATTTTTTTACGTCAACATTTATTGTACCCCTCACCACCCTCTTCCTTGGCGGTGCCAGACCCTTTTCCAGGATTTCTCCCATGAGGTAAAACATCTTTTCCGGCCCAGTGTTGATGACGATGGCGAACTTATCGACCGGACCGGCGTGCAGATTGCGGGTGTGAAGTGCCAGCACAATGGAATCTGTGGTGCCGGGTTGAATGCTGTCTTTGGGGTACTGTGGCACGGTGCACTGGCAGCCGGGGTGCACCTGCCGAATCATGAGTTTTTCCGTGCCATTTACTTTAAAAGAAAATACGGCTTCAATCGTATCGCCAGGGTTGCAGGTGCCGAAAAAGATGGTATCACTTCCCATGGTTTGTAGGTAAGTTTCCTGTGCTTTGGCAATTTGTCCAACAACCAACAGTAACAGCGTTAACAGGACATTTTTCATGGGTAAGAAAAAGGCCGGATAAACCGGCCTTCAAAATATTTAGTTTCCGATAATAACAGACTTGGGTTTTTCGGGCTCTTTCACCACAATACCGGTAATGGTAAGGGTTACATCACCACCGTTGCTATACACAAAAATATTTTTGGTAAAGTTTCCGGGGCGGCCCGAGCTGTTGTACTCAGCGGTAACCACAGCCGAAGCACCGGGAGCGATGGGCTCGCGGGGCCATTTGGGTGAAGTACAGCCACAGCTGGCCTGTACGTTGCTCAATACCAGCGGATCGGTGCCTGTGTTGGTGAATTTGAAATCATAACGGGCAATCTGGCCTTCAATCACATTCCCAAAGTTGTGGGTGATGTTTTCAAATTTCACCTTGGCATTGCTTGCGGGCGTTGCTGCGGGCTGATCCTGAGCAACGGCGCTGCTGAAAGCGGCGGCAAGCAAAAGGGAGAAAAGGAACTTTTTCATAACGCTTCTATACCTTAAAAGTATTATTTCAGTTGGTTTCCGCTACCGGCTGGGCTTTCTGTGGAAACAGTACCGGTGATGGTGAGATCGGTGCTTGCGCCGTTATCAAAAGATACCTTAACAGATTTCTGGAAGAAACCGGGGCGACCTTCAGTACCGTAGCTGGCCTTTACTTCACCTGTTTTGCCGGGCATTACGGGGGTTTTGGTGTAGGTGGGGGTGGTGCATCCACAGCTGGGAGCAGCGGCAGTGATTACTACGGGTGCCTTACCATTGTTGGTAAAAGTGAACGTTACGTCAGCGGGAGGGCCCATCTTAACAGTACCAAAATCGTGGGTGGTTTTGTTCCACTTGATGGTTTCGTTTTGCTTAATACCTGCTACCAGCATGGCAGTAGCAGCCATTGCAGCGAATCCGAGGGTAAAAATCTTCTTCATGGTTTTATAATTTATACAGATGATATCAACAACTGTACCAAAATTATATGGCAACAGAATTGAGGAATGATTTTCCTCTAAAAAGGCCACAAAAGCAGGGTAAGAACTTCCAGAAGTTGGCAAAATTTTGTTAAACAAAAACCGCTAAAAGGCTTATCTTTTTTGGAATTGGGAATTATTGTACTTTTTACAATATATTTGCTTCAACCCCATGAAGAATTTGAAGAAGACCCTCAAGCAATATTTCAATGTTGCGGTTTCTGTTGACAACGTTGTGTTTGGTTTTGATGCCGATGGTTTGAAGGTACTGCTCATTTCTAGGGGCTCGGAGCCATATACGGGTTCGTGGGCACTACCAGGCGACTTGATAGCCCCCGAAATGGATTTGGAATACTCTGCAGAGAAGGTTCTAAAGCAACTTACCGGGTTAGATGAGGTTTATATGGAGCAGATTCAAACTTTTGGCAGAGTAGACAGGCACCCATTTGGCCGTGTGTTTACCATTGCCTATTTTGCCCTGATTAAGGTAGAGCACTACCATCCCCAAGCAGCTTCATGGGCCAAGGATGTAGCGTGGTTTAAGGTTACAGAAATACCAAAACTGCCTTTCGACCACCGGGAGATTTTGGAATATGCACGTCGGTTACTCAAAAATCGCATCCGTACCCAGCCACTTGTGTTTGAATTGCTCCCAAAATATTTTACCCTCACCGAACTACAATTTATTCACGAAAGCATTCTTGAGGAAGAATTTGATGTAAGAAACTTCAGAAAAAAAATATTGTCTTCAGGCATCATAGAAGAAACAGGCAAGCTGCAAAAAAACGTAACGCACCGTCCAGCCATGTTGTATCGTTACAATGCCGCAAAAGCCAAGCAGCTTGGGTTTGATGGAGGTGTATTGTAGTGCGGATATTGGCAGCCATATTGTTTTTGCTTTGCGTTGGCCATTCTCTATTGGCTCAACCGGCCAAGGTAACCATTGCCCGGGATAATGGTAAATGGCAACTGCTTAAGAATGGTCAACCATACTACATCAAGGGCGCCGGTGGCACCGTTCAGCTTGATTTGCTGGTGGAGTGCGGCGGAAACACCATTCGCACCTGGGGTATTGATGATGCACAGCAGATTTTGGATGAAGCTCACAAGAAGGGATTGATGGTGATGCTGGGCATGTGGGTGCAGCATGAGCGCCATGGTTTTGACTACGATAACAATTTGGCCGTACAGAAACAGATTCAGCACTTTAAGTCAGTGGTGGACCGATACAAAAACCACCCCGCTCTGTTGATGTGGGGTATTGGCAATGAGGTGGATTTATTTTATAGCAATACAAAAGTATGGTACTCCATTCAGGCCATTGCAAAATATATTCACGAAACGGACCCCAATCATCCCACCTGCACGGTAACCGCCGGACTGGATTCGCTGGAAGTACAGCATATCCGGGAAAAAGCCCCCGACATTGATATATACGGTGTAAATACCTACGGGGATATTGCCGGTGTGCCCAAAAACATCGGCCGTTTTGGCTGGACAGGTCCCTATATGATAACCGAATGGGGCCCCAACGGACATTGGGAATCGCCGGTAACTCCCTGGAACGCGGCAATCGAACAATCCAGCCGCGAAAAGGCAGATGTGTATTGGGAGCGTTATGTGAAGTACATAAAGGCCGATAGTCAGCATTGTATTGGTTCCTACGTGTTTTTGTGGGG
>JBILTS010000163.1:0-4122 GCA_044371405.1 Bacteroidia bacterium | reverse complement strand
GGCCAGTGTAAACTGACCCACATATACTTTAAAGTTGGGTTCGTCATATACCACCGTAACCCCATATTTGCCGCCAAATGGCTCTGTGGCTTGCTCTTTCAGGGCTTCTGCCTCAGAGCGGCTTGAGAAAAAACCGATGAGAATGCGGTAGCCGCGAACCTTGTCAGCATTGGCTTTGCGGCGGGCTGTGCGGGTTTCTTCCATTTCCTTTACGGATGGCTCCACTTCCACCACCACGTGGCCCTGTGCTTTCAGTTTCTGAGCAAATGCTGCCAATAGCATTGTTACTGCCAAAATCCCCATTTTGAGCATATAGGAATGAGGTGCAAAAAGTATGCTAAACCGCGATGGCTTCATTGTTGATACAAACCTACAACGATTGGGCCGGAAATGAAAGAAAAGTTATCCCTTACCCAAGGGGATGATGTAACTTTGCAACATGTCGGAAAAAGCAGCACTGGTAATCCTCGACGGCTGGGGAATAGGCAGGCACGACCGCAGCGACGCCGTGTGGAATGCAAAAACCCCCTTCACCGATATGCTGTGGGATACCTATCCTCATGCTCAACTCAGAACCGACGGTGAACATGTGGGATTGCCCGAAGGGCAGATGGGTAACAGCGAGGTTGGGCACATGAACATCGGTGCCGGACGTGTGGTTTGGCAGATGCTGGTGCGCATCAATAAGGCCTTCGCCGATGGCAGTATTTCCGAAAATGAAATGCTCAAAAAAGTGTTTGCCTGCAACGGCGATCTGCACCTGATAGGGCTGGTGAGCGATGGTGGTGTTCATTCCCACATTGATCATGTCATTTCACTGAGCAAACTGGCTTCCGCCGCAGGCGTAAAAAATGTTTTTATCCATGCTTTTTTGGATGGCAGGGATACGGATCCACGCAGTGGTCAAAACTTCATTAAAAAGCTACAGAGCCAACTGGAAGGTACTGGGGTTAAACTGAGTACCATCGTTGGGAGATATTACGCCATGGACCGCGACAAGCGCTGGGAAAGGGTAAAAAAGGCCTATGACCTCATGGTGAATGGCGTTGGTGAATATGTGGATTCCGTGGATGGCGGCATCGCAGCGAAATATGAAGCCGGAATTACCGACGAATTTATGGAACCCATGCGCTGTTTGCCCGGAAATGAAGGATTGATTAAAGAAGGCGATACGGTTTTGTGTTTCAATTTTCGCACCGATCGTGGCCGGCAGATTACCCGTGCACTCACCCAGGAAGATTTTCCTGAGCACGGCATGCATGCCCTCAAGCTAGATTATTACACACTTACCGAATACGACGAAACGTTCAAGATTTCCGGGGTGATTTTTGAAAATCAAAACCTCAATGATACGCTGGGAGAAGTCCTCACCAGCGCAGGAAAGACGCAGTTGCGTGCCGCAGAAACCGAAAAATATCCGCACGTAACCTTTTTCTTTTCCGGAGGAAGGGAAGAACCCTTTAACGGCGAGGAGCGCATCATGGCCGCTTCACCCAAAGTAGCCACCTACGATTTGCAACCCGAAATGAGTGCGCCCGAGCTCACCCAAAAGGCCATTGCGTTTTTGGATCAAAACCAGCCGGACTTCATTTGCCTCAATTTTGCAAATCCCGATATGGTAGGGCACACCGGCGTTTTTGATGCCATAGTGAAGGCCTGTGAAACGGTGGATGATTGCCTGCGACAGCTGGTGGAGGCGGGTTTGAAACACAACTACCACTTTCTCATCATTGCCGACCACGGCAATGCCGATATGGCGATGAACGAAGACGGCACCCCGAATACCGCACACAGCACCAATCCGGTGCCCTGCTGGCTGGTGAGTCAAACGTTGAATCCGTACCTGCAAAATGGCATACTGGCTGATGTGGCCCCCACTGTACTGAAAATGATGCAAATTCGGCAACCTGCGGCCATGACAGGGAGGGCCTTGTTTTGAGATACTTATTTTTAGCCGCAATATGCCTGCTTTCTGCTTGCAGCAACAATCCCGGCAAGGTGGTGTTGCAGTCCGGAATGCCCGATTTGAAAACCTTTTTTGAGGGGCAGATCAGAATGCTTACCGCTGAACAGCCCGGTTTGGATAAAACCATTTCTCAGGGCGATGACATCAGTTCTTTTACTGCGGATTCGCTTGACTGGGCTTCAGAACTTCAGCCATTTACCGCCTTGGAGATGTCTTCAGCTGCCTATCAAAATGCTTTTGACATGAATACCGACAGCAACGAACGTTTGAGCATCACCCGTTTTACGGCCAAAGATACCACGTTGGAAATTCAGGAAATCAGCATCACGCGCCGCAACCGGAACGTGGAGATGATGGAAATCAAAACCCGTAAACGCAGTATTTGGGTAAACCGAGTTCAGGTGTTAAGCTACCTGCCCGGAAAGGGCTACAATATCAGCATCACGGAAGATTATATCTGGTCTTCGCCCCGCATAACAGAAATTATGGCCACCCTCAAAAGACAGCAATACAAACCATGATAACCGTTAATCACTTTATCAACGGCAGTTACACCGCGCCTTCCGGCGGAGCATACCTGGATGGCTACAATCCGGCAACAGGAGCAGTTTTCTCCCAAATAGCCAACGGTAATGCCGTCGATGTACAACAGGCGGTAGATGCTGCCAAGGCGGCGTTCCCTGCATGGAAGGCCATGCCGGCTGAGGATCGCTTTCGCATTTTAAATGCCATTGCAGAAGGCATAGAAGCCAATATAGACGAGCTGGCGGCAGCCGAAAGCCGCGATCAGGGAAAACCATTCTGGTTGTCCAAAACCGAGATGCAGCGCGCTTCGCAGAACTTTCGCTTTTTTGCCACTGCGGCGGTGCAATTTGCTTCAGAAAGCCACCAGACCGATACCCGTGCCATTAACTATACCCTCAGACAACCCGTAGGTATAGTGGGATGCATCAGTCCCTGGAACCTGCCTTTATACCTGTTTACCTGGAAAATTGCACCCGCACTGGCTGCCGGAAATTGTGTGGTGGCCAAACCCAGTGAGTTTACGCCGCTTACCGCTCACATGCTTTGTGAGATTGCAAATAAGGCCGGTTTGCCGCCCGGTGTGCTCAACGTAGTGCACGGACTGGGTACCACTTGCGGACAAGCCATTGTGGAACATCCTGAAATCAAGGCCGTTTCTTTTACCGGCGGAACGGCCACGGGCAAGCACATTGCATCCATAGCCGCTCCCATGTTTAAGAAACTGAGTCTAGAGCTGGGCGGAAAAAATCCCAATATTATTTTTGATGATGCCGATCTGAACGAAGCCGTGAAAACCAGTGTTCGATCATCCTTCCTAAACCAGGGAGAAATATGCCTTTGTGGTTCTCGGGTATTCGTACATACCCGTGTGTATGATGCTTTCAAAACCGTACTGCTGCAAGAGGTAGCGAAAATGCAGGTTGGAGACCCTTTTGATGAGAAAACACGGGTAGGAGCCATTGTTTCCAAGCCGCATTTTGACAAGGTTTTGTCTTACATAGAACTGGCAAAACAGGAGGGCGGTACCATTTTGTGCGGCGGCCACGCCGTAAATCCCAACGGTTTTGAAAACGGCTGGTTCATTGCACCTACTATCATTGAGGGCCTTGATGCTAGCTGCCGAACCAATACCGAAGAAATTTTTGGCCCGGTAATTACCCTGATACCCTTTGAGACAGAGGAAGAAGTGTTAAACATGGCCAATGGAACGGCATACGGACTGGCTGCCACCTTGTGGACAAGCGACCTGAAACGTGCCCACCGCATGGCCGAGGCCCTGCAATCCGGGATTGTGTGGGTGAATTGTTGGTTGCTGCGCGACCTGCGAACCCCCTTTGGCGGAGTAAAGCAAAGTGGAGTAGGCAGAGAAGGTGGCTGGGAAGCCATGCGCTTTTTCACCGAACCTAAAAATGTTTGTATAGCGTATTGAAATTATGTTTGAAAATAAGGAAAGAACAGAATTAAGCGACCTGGGTGAGTTTGGTCTCATCAACCACCTGGCTTCGTTTTTTGAAAATAAAAACGCCTCTACTGTGATGGGGATTGGCGATGATGCCGCAGTCATTGAAACCGGTGGCCCCGAATACGGCCTGCTGACCGTAGATGCCATGTTTGAAGGCATCCACTTTGAT
>JBILTS010000058.1:0-13691 GCA_044371405.1 Bacteroidia bacterium | reverse complement strand
AGCCCAGGGAGTCTATTGAAAAAGCCCGTGCGGCACGCCAATCCAGTGGAAAATCGGCAATTCGGGTCCAAGCATCGGTTTTGGGATTGTAGCGGTAAAAATCGCGAAAATGACTTCCGGGGGCTACACCGCAACCCACATAGGCAAAGCTGTCAATAACAAAAGAAGCCGCTTCGTTTCGCGCACTGCCGGGAAACGGATTTTTCTGGGTCCAGTTGTCTGTTTTTGGGTCATACATCCAAACATCACGAAAGTAACCGGCGTTGTTCATTCCGCCCACCAGATAGGCACAGCCATTAAGGGTAAAATGCGTTGCTGACACGCGGCCTGTCAGGGGGAAATCCGCTTTTGGCCCCCACTGGATTTGACCGTTGGATGGCCCGATACCTAAAATAACAGCTGTTAAAAAAAGATACCTGAGCATATATCAAATATAACGAAATAACATGATAAATCCAAATCCCACTGCCATTATTGTGCAAGTGTATAGAAGAACGTGGCTTTGCTTGCCACGCTGGTCATTTCATCATTTCTGGTTTCGGCATATTTCTCAATAATTGGCAGCCCCACATTTTTATCGGGATTTTTAATGGATGCAGTGGTTATGCGTTGGTGAACCAACAATGATTGGCCGGGTTCTGCAGAACATTGATGACGCAGGTATTTGCCCGCAGGCAAGGTAAATATGCTCAACCCTGCCGCTTTTATTGGTTTTTGCACCGGTATACCGATGAAGATGCGGATGGGTTTTGCAGACTCAGGGCTTTCCTTCAGTACGATGTGATAACTCCCGGTGATAACAACTTTATTTTCACTGATTGCCTTCATAATGCCGGGTATTTGCTGTTTTAACTGTTTTGGAATTTCTGCGTATGTGCTGGTTACTTCTTTACCCAACAAATACAGGGTTTGTAATGTTACCCTATCTGTAAGACTGTGTTCATCTGCTGCTACCACATCGGGCTGGGCAGTGTGTATGGGAGCGGTGTCTGTTGATGACGATTTGTCGGCAGAATCAGCGTCTTTATTTGTGCCGGTAGAGCCGGGTTTGCAGGCCCAAAGTGAAATCAATACAAAACCCAAAGCTGTAATTCTCATCATTTTACAAAGTAAATGTGCGTAAGGCACACGGCAATGTCAATTTTTCATTGTGAAGATTCTGTGTAAAAGGCAGGTTTGCGTTTGGTTAAATATGGGTAACTTTGCCTTGTGAAATTTTTCGCAGAAATTGAAATCATGCCCAAAAAAGGGTTGCTTGACCCCCAGGGCAAGGCGGTTACGCACAGCATGTCTTCCATTGGCTTGCCACAGGTGAGCGAGGTTCGTGTGGGGAAATTCATGACCATGGAAATGGATGCTGTGGATGAATCAGCAGCTTATGCTGCGGCTGAAACCGCCTGTAAAAAACTGCTCGCCAACCTGATTATGGAGAGCTACCATATTCGCGTTAAAGCATTGTAATGATTATTTACAACGTCACCTGCCACCTTTCATCGGATATGGAGGCCGAGTGGCTTGAATGGATGCGCAAAGAGCATTTGCCCGAGGTGATGGCCACAGGTTGCTTTTTGGAAGTGAAAATGATGCGGCTGCTGACCCAGGCCAGCGATGATGAAGGTGTGAATATTGCGGTACAGTACACCGCTAAAACCATGACCGATTATGAGCATTACCGCGAAACGCATGCACCGGGCCTTCAGGCCAAAACCCGCGAGAAATATGGTGAACGCGTGCTTGCATACCGCAGTTTGCTCGAGGTGATAGGGTAAGGTCATGCTTCGACAAGCTCAGCATGACAAACAGCTCAGCATAATAATCAGCTCAGCATGACAAACAGCTCAGCATGATAATCAGCTCAGCATGATAATCAGCTCAGCCTGACAAACAGCTCAACAAAAAACTGTAGACTATCAACTGTACACTGTCAACTATCAACTGCCAACCACCAGCACCTTCGTGTATTTGCGGTTGCCTTGTGAAAGCTGATAGAAATAGTTACCCGGGCGAAGTCCGTTCAGGTCGCAGCGGATTTCGTGCTCTCCCATGCTATGTTTGCCAGCGGCCATGGTTCTAATCCGGTTGCCCAGGGGGTCGAACAGGCACAATTCCACATTACCGCCATCGGTAAAGAACTTGAAGGTGGCTTCTCCACGGGCGGGGTTTGGATATACATCGTGTAAATGCAATCGGCTTACAAGGTCTGCAAAATCTTCTATGCCGGCAGGATTGGCCTTGAAAACGGGTAGGGTATTAAAGTCTTTACCACCCATGGCTGCTTTCACTTCTGCTTTGCTGAGTCCAAACCAGTCTTGAAGTGCACTGGCATAAACCTGTCTGAAATCGTATTGCATGGGAACATTGTCATTTACAGTAACAGTATCGGGTATCACGGGATTGCGGCCGATGATGCCTTTTTGCACGCCGGTACCAAAGGCAATCATGGGTGCGGCAGCTCCGTGGTCTGTTCCCACACTGCCGTTGCTCATGATACGGCGGCCAAATTCAGAGAACGTAAGGCCCGCCACCCTGTCTTGTATGCCCATCAGGGTCAGGTCATCCTGAAAAGCGAGCATGGCGTCGCTCACCCGCTGCAGGAGTGTGGCATGGGCGCCCAAGCTATGGTCGCTGTTATCCACCTGCTGGCTGTGCGTATCAAAACCGCCGATGCTCACCATGTAAACCTGGGTTTTTAGTCCGCCTTTGATGAGCCGGGCCACAATTTTTAGCTGGTCGGCCAGGTTATTGCCGGTGGGGTATTTGGTGCTGAGGGTTGTGGCTTTACCTGCGGCATTTTTGATGGAGGTGGCATACTGGTTGGTCTGGTTTGCCATGATGCGGAGGAACTCCAGTTCTCGACCTGCAGGGGTATTGGGAACCGGGTCTGTTGTGCCATTTACCAGCGAATAGAAGTTGCTGGGATCTGTGATGGCCATGGCCATGTTTACCGCAGAACCCATGGTGGCAAGTGATACCATACCACCGATTTGTATTGCAGGTGGATCGGGTGCACCTGTATTTGGAAATCCATCAGGGAAGCCGGGAAACTGACTGTCGAGGTAACGCCCCATCCAGCCGGTGGTCCAGTTTTCAGTGGTATCGCTGCCGCTCATCCATATATCAGTGGAACGAAAATGCGAAAAATTGGGATTGGGATACCCCACATCCTGCACAATATTCACAAGTCCGTTGTTGTACAAGCTCTGCAAGCCGGTCATGGCCGGGTGAAGTCCGGTGCCGTTCACTCCATTCAGTTTCAGTACTTTGGTATCCTGAATAATAACATTGCTTCTGGCTTTGGTTAGGTTGGTGTACTGATCCAGTGGAATTATGGTATTCAAACCATCGTTTCCACCGTTCAGCTGCACCAGCACCAGCACATTGTCGTTGCTGCCGGTTCTGCGGCCCAGCAGATGCATAAGTGGTGAATTGGAATATGCGCGCACCGACATTCCATTCAGGGAAACCGGAAGCATGGATCCGGCGGCAGCGGCTTTAAGAAATAATCTGCGTTTCATGGGGATTGATTATGACAGCTGATATTCAGATAGGTTCATGATGGATTTGTAAAGCACTTGAAGCTTTAATTTAGCCGATGCCAGTGCAGTGGTGTGGTTGGCATGGCCTGGGTCATTGGCCTGGTTCCATTCATCTGTCCAGTTGTAGTCAGGAATACCACCGGGCAGCAGGTTGTTGCGCAAGGCAGCTATTTGTGACGCACTGAGTTCCAGTGGAAGTAAAAAGGCCACGGCATCGGCTATTAGGTTATCGGCATTGCCAGGATTGGAAAATTGTCTGGTAACCTTGAAAACATCAGCGATAAAGGTGTTACCGCCACGCCTGTAGCCGGTAAATAACATTAGGTCGGTGAACTGATTTCTTTTGGGCAGGGAATCGCTGCTTATCCAGCTGCGCAGGTATTGTGGTGACTGATGCCAGGCGGCCCAGCCGGCAACGCTGGGAGGGTCCAGTATGTCCTGCAAAACGGCCTGACCGAAAGCGCGGGCATAGCCGGTGATGCCATATAGCATTTCTGCATCCGTTGGATAATCCAATTCCCATTGTCTGCAAAATCCGGCTATGTGCGAGGTGGGGTCTTTAATAACGCAGCCCATGTTTAGCGGATCGAAGAAATGCTCGCTTTTCAGCAGCTTGTCCAGCAAGGGTTTGATCTCGTAATTGTTATTTCGGAAATGGTCAGCCAGTGGCGTGATGATGTTTGTTTCAATATCCGGTGTGATATCGTAGTAAACAAAATACTTATAAAGCTTCCGGCAAATAAACTTGGCCACTTCGGTTTGGGCAAAAATCATGTTCAGCAATTCATCCAGTTCTTCAGTCCCGGCGGTCGCTGTACTGCGGCCCGTAACGACTTTATTATTGAAGAATGCCGAAAACTGTTTGTTGGTGGTATCGTGGTTGGATAGCGTAAAAGTAGAAACCGGTGGAGTTACAAAAGGGTTAATATTCCAGCCCGTTAGCACCCGTGCCGCTGCTTTTACATCGTCTTCTGTGTATTTGCTGTCGGGTCCTTTCCCCAAGGTAAAGAGTTCCAACAGTTCACGGGCGTAGTTCTCATCGGGTGCCCGTTTTGTGTTGTAGCGTCCGTTTAGATATACCAGCATAGCAGGGTCTATGCTCAAGGCCCTCACAAGGGATTTGAAGTTGCCCATCGCATTTTGCCGAATGGTTTTCAGATACAAATGTGTCATCCGGGGATCAATCTGCTCTGCTGAAGCAATGGGAATCAGGTTATGCCAGAACATTACCATTTTCTCCATGATGGTGGATGGTTGTCTGGCAGCCATTTCCCACCACCAGGCCTTTATGGACATGGTGCGTTGGAAGTTGAAGTTAAAATCAATCGCCGAATTAACCCAGGTGGTACCGTATGCCACATTGGGGTCAGGCGTGGTTTTTCCGTAGTAATTCAGCGGCTCATTGGGCACTGAAGTAGCTGTATTAAGCAGGGTGTCTACGGCAGCAGCCATGGATTTGGCAGAAAAGTCCTTCATGTCCTGCACTTTCACGCCAAACAAGGAGCGGCGCAGCAGGTGCATGGCCTCTTTTTTGCCAAAAGTGCCCGAATAGGTGGCTAATCCGGTGTTAGTGCGGCGTTCTGTCCTTTTAATCTGGGTGGGGGAAGCCGGTTTTTTAAAGGTTAAAAATTCTTTGCGATCCATGGCAACATGGTTAATGTTAATAAGACGACAAAAACAAAGATAGGTTTACTCGTTCGAAAAACAAGTTTTTAACCGCACGGTTCCATGGTGCATGGCCTTAATTTCATTGTCGGT
This sequence comes from Bacteroidia bacterium, assembly GCA_044371405.1. Lineage (GTDB taxonomy): Bacteria > Bacteroidota > Bacteroidia > NS11-12g > UBA955 > RGEC01. The sequence continues at coordinate 8,397 of JBILTS010000058.1, read as the reverse complement.
TTCAAGAACAATGCGGCCCTGGACGTCCACCCCTGTCAAACGGCACCGGAATGCTTGACCGTCGGCGGTTTCGGCCAGACATTCCTGATTTCGTCCTTCCAGCAAATCGTTGAAATCATTGAGAAATGAAATATTGTCAGGTTGTTTTTCCCATGCTTTAAAAGCTGTTTGCAAACTGACTAGCATGGCATTTGCCAGATCCATGAGATTGTAATCTTTGCCGGTTAGTATTTTTAGGGATGTAGCCGGTTGAGACATTTGTTCAAAGCCGGTTTGGTTTACATTCACACCTATGCCGATGCAGAGGAATTTTCCTGCACTTTTATCGGAATGGGTTTCCATAAGAATACCCGAAAGCTTGGCACTGCGGCAGCGCAAGTCATTGGGCCATTTTATTTCGGCAGATATACCAATATTAATGATTGTTTTAGTGATGGCGGTGGTCAATGCCATGTTGAGCAGCGGGAAGGTGTCTGGTCTGGGATTTTTTAGTGGCAGCCAAACAGAAAGGGCCAGGTTTTTGCCCGGTTCGGCCTCCCAGGTACGGTCTTGTTGTCCACGGCCCCGGGTTTGGTGAAAGGTGAGCAGGGCGGTGGGATGCTTTCCGCCGGCCTGCGCGGCACAGGCGGGCACGAGATCCTGTGTACTTTCGCAGGAGGGGGTGTAAAACAATAATATTTTACCTACCTGATCTATGAAGGCGTATTCTTCCAATTATTCGCGTTCTTTGCACAAAGAAAAGCCAAAGGATGGCAAAAAAAACAGGAAATGAGACAGAAGCCCTGGCCATGGTGGCCGTGAAGGGTATGCAGGACAAGAAAGCCCATGAAATTGTGGTGCTGGATTTGCGCAAATTAAAAGGTGCGTTTGCCGATATGATGGTGATTTGCCATGGAAACAGCGACAGGCAGGTTTCGGCCATAGCCGATGGTGTGGAGGATGAAATCAGGAACGCAACAGGAGAAAAACCACTGCACAGGGAGGGCGGCGAGCATGCAGAGTGGGTGCTGCTAGATTATGTGAATGTGGTGGTTCATGTGTTTCTGGAGGAGAAGCGTCGTTTTTACGGTATTGAAGATCTGTGGGGCGATGCGGAAGCAAGAAAATTTGATGAACCCATATAAAAGGGTTGTCTATTTCAATTTTTTACATTAATTTTGCAACCCCTTAAAAGGGAAAGCGTTCTTAAAAATTTGGCCCGTTCGTCTATCGGTTAGGACACGTCCCTTTCACGGATGAAAGAGGGGTTCGATTCCCCTACGGGCTACGATTCAGTTGAAAGTTAGCAGTTATAAGTCAGAAGTTATTCTTATTGCCTGGCTTTAAAGAGCAACTGAAAAAGACACATCGCGGGATGGAGCAGTGGTAGCTCGTCGGGCTCATAACCCGAAGGTCACAGGTTCGAGTCCTGTTCCCGCTACAAAGCCAAAAAAACCCACCTGAGAAGGTGGGTTTTTTTATGCGCCGAAAGGATGCCGTGCTTGCACAGGCAGACTGCAGGCGCATAAAAAAGCAGCGCGCAGCGATGGGTTTTTTGGCTTTGTTAAGCCCCCCTCCAAGGTCCGGCGAGCGCAGCGAGCCATTCCTGTTCCCTATTGGGTTTGTTGGTCTCGCCTTTCACAAAGACCAACAAAAGGGAAGGGGTTTTGAAATTACTTTAACCTCTGCTCTATAATACCTATATTGTTCTTAATAGTTTCAGTTATAATTTCCTTAAAATCGGAATTTATTGCTTGCTCCTCCGTGCATTTAACTGAAAACCCAAAAATGGGATTATCAGGAATTGCCTCCCTTATAAAATAAAATAACATCTTTAACGAATCACCCTCCTTAATAAAATTTAAGCTCAGGTCTAAAGTATGCCAACACACAGAAACAGGTAAGGCATTACCATATTTACCTTTTAATGAATCTAATAAATTACCCCACTCGCCCCCTTGATAAAATACTTTAAAGGACACATCACTTTCAATTTCTCTCTTTAATTCCTCTGTCAATTCTGTTAAACTGCCATCTAATAGATATTCCCATCCTGATTGCTTAAAATCATAGCCAACATCCTCCTTTATAAATAATGTAACAATACCAGAAGGCTTCCATTTTACTGAACTTTTAAGCCGATTCTGCAACACAGCAACTGTTAATTGCTCTTTATATTTCATTAATTCACTTGATTCAATCAATACAGCTTCCATATTCTGTCCAGTTGAAACATTTTGAATTGATTTTAATGAACTTTTTTTAAAAAAACCGTGTATGAGATTTTTAAATTTCATATTACAAATATGCAAATAAAATGAAGTTTTACAACCATTGTATCCCCAGCAAACCATGAGGAGATTTGCCGGCTTACCTAAGAAAGTGACTACAGAAACAAATGATGTATTAAAGCAGGTCCTTCTAAAGGAGAGAAATTTGCTTGAAACACATTTAAACAGCTTTCAGCCTAAGGATAGGTTAGAGCTACTCACAAAGCTTTTACCTATTATTCTGCCAAAGTCGGACATAATACTTTGTCAGAAAATACCGAAAAACACGATGAAATAGTTGTTTGTGAATTGTTTGAAAAGGATATTATATAATCATATTCCTTTAGGTTTAACTTTGCTGACTGAAATGGATCGGCCATTTTAGTTTTGGCTTTCATTGAAACACTATAGCCAAGTTTATCATGCAAAGCATGTTGTAGGGTGGTTTCAACTTGCTAATGCACATATATTATTCTTTATAAATTTAAGACTGTATAATATATTAATTCAAATCGTTTTTTGATAAACCATTCTTCCAGCATCGTGGCTGTATCTTAAATTCTGAGCGGCCGAACACCATTCTAAATTTTCCATGTTATTGTTAGCCGGATTAAAATCCTTGTGATGCACAACCATGTTTTCCGGGCTCTCACAATGAACAAAAGCCAGTGCTACTAATCTGTGAATAGCTCTTGATGGAAGTGTCTCATTGCCTTTATGAGATAGCATCTGATGGCCAAATTCAGTTGAAATCAAAGTCATAAAACGATTTAAGGAATAAGAATAAATCCTTCCTTTTGAAGTTATAATATAATTTCTTGCACTCAATAAAACCGCTTGTAACTCATCTTCAGGCATATCAATTATTTTACTTTGCTTTTCCTTTTCCCTCAGTTTAACCTTGTTGTAATCAATAGGGTTTAGAAATAAAAAATGATGTTTTAATTCTTTGTGTGAACACCAAAATAAATTATCTACGTTATTGTTTTTCTTATTCCCATCTTTGTGATAAACAAGTTTTTTATTCTCTTCATTTGGGATGTAAACTTCCGCAACTATACGGTGTACCATTCTATGGTAAAAGGGTTTACCATTTACACCTACAGTGACAGTCATCCCTCTATCAGTCTCAACAGGTGTTAGCCACCGTTCACTAAAACAATTATAAATTTCTCCGTTTTCAAAAACCCTATATTTATTTAAATAATTTGGTTCATATGTTGACTGTATTGGCACTTTATGCCACCTATAGGGAAAGTCACTTTCTTGTACTATTTCACCTTTAAAGTACCTATAATTAAAACTATCAGGTATTTTATGTTTTTCCTTCTGCAAATGAAATATCATACCTTGTGGTGATAAGCCACTTTCCTTGCATGCATCATTCAAAGAAAAAAATATTTCATTGGTCTTTATATTGATAATCGGGGTTTTAGATAAATTCTTGCTATTTATTTCCAGTCGATCTAAATGATATATTAAACCTCCAAGCGTGATTTTAGCTTCAATTGCGGCTTCAGATGCCGAATGAAATACTTTTTTTGTATAAATATTTATTACAGGTTTTGAATTATGATGCTGTCTGCCTTTAGTATTTCTCCTTATCTCAGCATTTTTCCGCTTCGTATTAACATGAATTTTTCTACCCTGCAGAAAAGTTGCTTTCGTGTTTTGTGAAGCTGAAACCCATTCTAAATTTTTATAATGATTGTTTAATTTATTACTGTCAATATGATTTATAACTTTATATCCGTTGGGGTTATCAATAAAATATTGGGCCACCAATTGATGAATTCTTACAACTTTAATTTTATTTTCGCCTCTAAGTCCAACTTGAAAATACGCATCTTTTTTTGAAGGCCTATTCAAACATTTTCTCAATAAAATATTTCTTTTTATGGAGAACACCTCGCCTATATTGAAAATGTAATAATTCGGAAACTCATTTATTCTCTTTATAGAGTCCGTCTCCTGAAATCCTGATTTTATAAAATCGTTTATTATATCAGTTATATTTTCCATGAGTATTATTAAAATTTATTAACTTATAATCGTTAAAGCAAATATAATATCCCAAATATAAATTGTTTATTCTAAAAATGCCGTGTTTGCTTAAAACAGCCTTTCGGCTCATAATAAACTAGCGAAGTGAGCCATTCCTGTTGCCTATTGGGTTTGTTGGTCTCGCCTTCTCACTTGCCTTTCACAAAGACCAACAACGGGAAATTAATTAGCAAACACGCAATGACCGCTGCATAAAACACCCAATTGGTGAGCGCATAAAGTCCCGTAGGGACGGCATCGTGCTAACACGCGAACAAAATGTGAACTGAGCGCCGTAGGTGCGGCATAGGAAAATCTCAATACGTTTCTTTGTTTTTCGCAAAGACCGAACTTTAGGGAAAACCGTTGAAACGGTTATGGGGATTCTGCCCCACCTAGCCCACGGTTTAAACCGTGGGCTAGGTGGGGCAGGGCATTGGTAATGGATTTATCTATTTATAATTTATTTAAAAAATTAAAGCATCCTGTAAACCAAACCAATAAACAATTAAACGAATAAACGATATCTAATTATTATTAAATACAAATACTGACATAGAGTTTCACAGAGGTTAGCAGTGTTGCACAGAGGAGGCCACCCTACGATAAATTCAGGGTGACAAGCACTATTAAACAATTAAACGAATAAACGATATCTAATTATTATTAAATACAAATACTGACACAGAGTTTCACAGAGGTTAGCAGTGTTGCACAGAGGAGGCCACCCTACGATAAATTCAGGGTGACGAGTAATATTAAACAAATAAACGATTAAACAAATAAACGATAACACTTTATAACAACATGCCATGCAGTGACCTACTCGGCATGCCTTTAGGCGCTGTAACTTATAAATCCGACAAATCGAAGGTCTGCCCTTTTTGCGGAATAATCGCCTTGCAAAAATCAATATCTGCCGCCAGCTGCTCCATCTGCCGGGCATCGCCGTGCACCAGAAATACACCACGGGTGTTTTTTCCTGCGCTGGCTCTTAAATATTTAAGCAATCCCGCATGATCCGGGTGGGCACTGAACGCGTCTGTCCTTCTAATATCGGCGTGCACAGGCCTTTGCTTGTAGTTAATCTCCACAAAATTTTGTCCTTGCAGCAATCGGTGCCCCAGCGTGCCCTCTGCACAGAAACCCGCAATAAGGATGGTGTTGCGGGCATCGCCCACATTGTTTCTCACGTGCATCTGAATTCTGCCGCCTTCTACCATACCCGCCGCTGATATAATCACACAGGGTTCCGGTAAAACACTCAGCAAATCGCTTTCCCTTTCATCTTCTACCACATTCAGCAGCGGAAAATCAAACAATGAGCCATGCTGTTTTTGAAATGCTGCCGCTTCTTCATTCAGGTGATCCACGTTGTGCTGATATACCGATGTGCTGCGGATCGCCAGGGGACTGTCGGTAAATACCTTGACATGCGGCAGTCTGCCACTGCGAAACAATTGATTGAGCGTAAATATGATGGCTTGGGTGCGACCAACACTGAAAGCAGGAATAACGAGTTTGCCGCCTTTTTCCACGCAGGTTTCCTGCACATGCTTCAATATCTCATCCTCGGCCCGCATGGGTGAAACTGTATGGTTTCTGCCGCCGTAGGTGCTTTCGGTGATGATATAATCAGGTTGCGGCATGGGCTGCGGATCGGGCACCAATTTGCTTTGGTAATTGCCCAGATCGCCGGTAAACCCAACAGTTTTAACGCCATCAGGTGTATTTATATACAGCACCACACTGCCAGCCCCCAGAATATGTCCGGCCTGCAGAAATTCCACACTCAGTTCATCGTTGTATTCATATTTATGGCCATACTCCATCAGCAGGGCCATGTCCATCATGTTCGCAATGTGCTTGCGCGAATACAGGGGTTGGGGTTCGTTGCCACCGTAATGTTTGCCCTTCTTGCCATGTTTGCGCTTCAGCGATTTCATTTTGGCCGCAATTTCCATGCGTTGAATGTTCAGACTGTCTTGCAGGAGATAGTCGCTGAGTTCCAGGGTGGGTGGGGTACACAGGATATCACCGTTAAAACCCTGACGTATCAGGTTGGGCACATTGCCGCTGTGGTCTATGTGGGCGTGGGTGAGTATGAGCAAATCAATACTCTTGGGATCAAAGGGAAAGCGGTTGTTGCGCTCCTCAAACTCACTGCGTTTTTCATAATCCAGACCGCAGTCTATTAAAACACGGGTGCCACCCGGGAGTTCCAGCAGGTGCTTGCTTCCTGTAACCTGTTGGGCGGCCCCCCAGACGGTGAGTTTCATAGGGCGAAAATACAGCGATTCGCTACTTTTGATATTATTAAAGAAAAATATACTTAGCGGAGGGCAGACATTCCACCATCCACGCCCATCACCTGGCCGGTAATCCAGCCGCTTTGTTCGCCCAGCAGAAACACTGCCAGCGAAGCTATGTCTTCGGGTTTGCCTACACGGGCCAGCGGGTGGCGTTTGGCGGATGCTTCGGCTTTTTCGGGACTGGAAAGCAATTTGGCAGACAACGGCGTTTCTACCAAACTGGGTGCAATGGCATTTACGCGAATAGATGGCGCCCATTCTGCAGCCAGACTGCGTGTTAAGCCTTCGATGGCGCCTTTGGCGGCCGCAATGCTGCTGTGAAACGCCATGCCCTGTTGTACGGCTACCGTGCTAAAAAGCACTACCGATGAGCCCTGCACGGCTTTTAATCCGGGTTGTAGTTTTTGCAATAAACGCACCGCACCCATCACATTCAAATCAAAATCCTGCTGAAATTCCTCCGGCTTTAAGCTCCGGAACATCTTAAGGTTTATACTGCCGGGGCAATAGGCTACGCCGTCAATCGTGCCTTCAATGCCGGGCATTTCCGAAGGTTGGGAAAAATCGTAGGTGATGTGGCTTAATGCCGAATGGCTGGTACCTGGGGCCGTGCGGCTGATGCAGGTTACCTGATGACCGCTGTTCAGTAATTGCTGAACGATTTCCAGACCGATACCGTGGCTTCCCCCGGCTATGACATAATGTTTCACACACTATAAACAAGGGCCGGGCCTTTATTGTTTAGTAGCGTTTCTTAAACTTCTTTTTGTCGCCGCCACCGTCTTTGCCTTTGTTGTAGTAATCGCGCTTGCCGTAATCGCCGGGTTTGCCTTTGTCACCGGGCTTTTTACGCTTGGTAAAGCCGTCTTCCGACAATCCCTGCAATTCAACACGCACCTTGCGATCGTTCACTTTTTCCTTGTTCAGGGTGTCCATAATCCGCTGTGTGCTGTCCTGATCGGCTTCCACAAAGGTGTGGGTGCGGTGGATTCTGATTTTGCCAAAATCTACATTGCCCAGGCCGCAATCATTCAGCCAGCGAAGCATGGTCTTTTTGTCAAAGCCATCCAGTTCGCCCACTGAAAGGAAGAACTTCTGAAACTGCCCGTTACCACTATCGCTGCCGCGTTCGCGCCTGCCTGAAGAAGAATCGTTGATATCAGAAGCGCCTTCGTAATACTCAATAAACTTGCGCAATTCCATGCTGGCCAGTTTTTCAATCAGTTCCTCGCGGGTAATCTTTTTCATTTTCTCATAGAAAATGCTCAGATAGGCGTGAATGCTTTGCTGATCGGGCTCTTCCGCCGCGAGCTCATCCACGAAATGCGAAAATTTGGCCCTTACTACATCATCACCCGCAGGTACCTGCATTTGGGTAAAATGCGCCTTAGTCATTTTTTCCAGGCGGTTTATTTTTTGTAAATCACGCTGCCCGATGATGCTGATGGAAATACCCTTTTTACCCGCACGCGCCGTTCTGCCGCTGCGGTGGGTATATACTTCCAGTTCGTTGGGAATGCTGTAATTGATAACGTGGGTAATATCGCTCACGTCTATACCACGTGCGGCCACATCCGTAGCCACCAGCACATTTAGGTTTTTGTTGCGGAAACGCCCCATTACCTTATCGCGCTGCGCTTGGCTTAAATCACCGTGCAGTGAGTCGGCATTGTATCCGTCGTGAATCAGCTTTTCAGCCAGTTCCTGACACAAACTGCGGGTTTGGGCAAACAAGATGCCATACACATCCGGAACTACGTCCAAAATACGTTTAACGGCCTCGTAGCGGTGTT
>JBILTS010000162.1:0-4146 GCA_044371405.1 Bacteroidia bacterium | reverse complement strand
GTTCAGGCAGGATGTGTTTGTAGGACCCGACATCATCGTATGGATCCCTGATGTATTCACCCCCGATGGCGCCGGCCCGGGCAAGAACAATACGTTCAATGTAACAGCCAGCAACTTTAAGGGTATCAACATCGCAGTATACAACCGCTGGGGAGAAAAGATGTACGAAACAAATGATATCAACAAGGGCTGGGACGGAACCGCAAATGGACAGGACTGTCAGTCAGGTGTGTATGTTTATCATGTTGAAGTAACATCATTTGAGGATAAGGTTTACAAATTTGATGGAACCATCACACTGCTCAGATAAAAATAAAGGTTCTTATAAAAAGAGAGGGCTGCCAATCGGCAGCCCTCTCTTTTTGTATTAGGATTCAAATTTTATTACAGCTTTAAATTAATAGCTTCCTGAAGCAGTCTGTCAGGACTAATCGGCACAACGCCGGTATGTTCGCAAACCAGACCACCGGCTAGATTACTTAATTCTGCCAATAGTTTAACCGGTGTTTTCATTGCCAGACACATGGCGGCTACACTAATGACGGTATCGCCTGCACCACTAACATCTGCAATATTTCTTACATGAGCAGGAAGCCAGTAATGTTCAGATGCTGTGTGTATAAATACACCACGTTCGCTCAAGGTGAGCAAAGAAATTTGATTGTTTAGATGCTCTTCTAATTTGCCGACAGCATTTAATAGTGAAGCTTCATCAGATGGGTCGATAGCGATACCCATTCCTTCATTTATTTCTTTAAGATTAGGCTTAAACAGGGTACAACCTTTATAAGCATCAAAATTCTGTTTTTTAGGATCAACAACTACAGGGACACCGGCTTTTTGGGCGTTGCTTATCAGTTTTGAGATATTACCGCTGTGCAGAACACCTTTGTTGTAATCTTCCATAATAATTACATCTGCCTGCTCCAGTTCACGATTGAAATGTTCTTCCATATAATAGGTATCCAAAGAATCCAGATCGGAAGTAATTTCATGATCTATTCGAACGATTTGTTTGTTGTTTCCAATGATGCGGGTTTTGGTAGTGGTCTTGCGTTTTTGGCTGTATACCAATGCCCTGTCTGTCAATCCGGCCTTTTTTATCAGATCTTTCAGATCATCGGATTCTGCATCTTTGCCAATCACTGAACAGAGAATTGGTATTCCGCCCATGGCATGAACATTTAGAGCCACATTGCCTGCCCCGCCGAGTCTGGCATCAAAACTATCCGCATCTACAACGGGAACGGGCGCCTCTGGCGACATGCGATTTACACGGCCGAAAATATATTTATCAACCATTACATCGCCTACTATTAGCACTTTCAAGCCCTCAAAGCCGGCAAAAAGCTGTTTTAGTTCCTGACTCATTCTAAGTGCAAATTTACGTTGGTTTTAATTAATTTAATTTTGAAAGGGCTTCTTTGAGTCTTGAAACCGCTTTTTCAATGGCCGAAACATCTGTAGCATAAGAAATTCTGATGCAGTTTGGCATGCCGAAAGCAGTTCCGCCTACACACGCCACACCAGCTTCATTCAATAAGTAAAAGCATAGTTTTTCGGCGGAGTCTATGGTTTCATTTCCCGCAACTTTACCCAAATAAAAAGATACATCTGGAAACACATAAAAGGCCCCGTCGGGCACATCAAATTTTAATCCCGGTATGCGCTGTAATAATTCAAGTATTCGGTTTCGTCTGGCCAAAAAAGCTTGTCTCATGTCCTCCACGGGTTTCTGATCTCCCTCCAAAGCCGCAATTCCTGCCATTTGCGAAATGCTGTTTGCCCCGCTTGTAAACAGTCCCTGCATTTTTTCGCAGGCAGATACCAGCCAGACAGGTCCGGCAAGGTAGCCGATTCGCCAGCCGGTCATGGCATAACCTTTTGCCAGGCCATTTACCACGGCAGTTCTTTCTTTCATGCCGGGGAAGGAAGCAATACTAACATGTGCACCGCAATAATTTATCTTCTCATAAATCTCATCACTGATTACAAAAACCTGGGGGTGTTTTTCAAGAACCTCTGCCATGGCTTTCAATTCGTCATAGCTAAAAACAGCCCCGCTGGGATTACAAGGTGATGAAAAAATTAGCATTTTTGTACGCGGAGTGATGGCTTTCTCCAATTGGTCTGCCGTAAACTTGTATTGCTGTTCAACGCCTGCCTCAATATAGACACACTTTCCACCTGCATAGTTAACCATACTGGGATAACTTACCCAAAACGGAGCAGGTATTATAACCTCATCTCCCGGATTAATAATGCTTAATACCGCATTGATGATGCTATGTTTTGCACCATTGCTCACAATTACTTCGTTTGGCCTGTAGTCAAGACCATTTTCGTTTTTTAGTTTTCTGCAAATGGCATCTCTGAATGGGAGTAATCCCAATACAGGCGGATAATGGGTATATCCGGCTTTCATGGCGGCAGTTGCTGCCTCGCAGATATGATCCGGCGTGTTGAAATCCGGCTCTCCTATGCTTAAACTGATGATGTCTTTACCCTGTTCCTTCAATTCTCTTGCCCGTTTGGTCATAGCAAGGGTTTCTGACTCAATAATCTCTGAAATTCTTTGACTTGTGCTAAACATTAAATTTAATAACGCAATATTACCAAATCAAAGGCAAATAATTGACTAATATTGGCACTTTACACAGATACATATTCCGTTAATCCTATTTTTGCAGCACCCATGAAAATTATGTTTGTTGCCAATCGTGTGCCTTATCCTCCATACAGGGGCGACAAACTGAAAATTTGGAATCTGGCAAAAAGACTCTCCGGTGATCATGAGCTTCATTTATTCACCATAGCTCAAGACCGCAAGGAATTGGAGTACGCAGAACATTTAAAAACCCTTTTTAAAGAGGTGCATATTGTTTATTTGCCAAAATGGAAAAGCGTTTTAAAAACCGCCATGGCAGTTTTTGGTAAAATTCCTTTCCAGGTTGCGTACTTCCAGTCTAAATCTTTTTCAAATCTGCTTCAAAAGGCAATCAGCGAAAACGATTTTGATGCCATACACATCCAACATATCAGAATGGGCTGGTATTTTAGGAATTTGCCAAAGCACAGCGCAGTGCTTGACTTGCCGGATGCTTTTAGTTTGTACTGGACCCGAAGGACTGAGCAAACCGGATTGCCATGGTTAAAATGGTTTGCATCGGTTGAACAAAAAAGGTTATTCAATATGGAAAGCCAATATTTACGGCAATTTCCGCTAACCTTGGTTTGCAGCGAAGAAGATAAACAGTATCTGGAAATACATTCAAATGCCAATATTCAGGTATTGCCCAATGGTGTTGATACAGCTGTATTTTATCCACGAAAAAATCAGCAACCGGAACCATTTCGTGTACTATTTACAGGTAACATGGACTATGCTCCCAATGTTGATGCCGTGGAGTACTTTTGTAATGATTTGTTACCCGAAATTCTGAGGGTACATCCCAAGACAAAGTTTGTAATTGCCGGTCAAAGACCGGTGAAGAAGGTAAAGAAGCTGGCGTCTGATTGCGTATCGGTAACCGGATTTGTAAAAGATATTGCCGAAGAATATGCCAAAGCTGCTGTGGTTGTGGCTCCCCTTCGCTTTGGCGCAGGCACGCAAAATAAAGTTTTAGAGGCACTGGCCATGGGTATTCCGGTTGTTTGTACCAAAGTAGGGTTTAAAGGACTGGGAATTGGAAACGGTGAAGGTGCATACATGGCACATGATTCGATGTCGTTTATTCAAGAAGTAAACCGTTTGCTGGAAAGTGAAGCCAACCGTGAAAAAATGGCTGGAAAAGGAATACAAAAAATTGTTTCTACCTTCAGCTGGGATGCCGTTGCTGCAAAATTGATAGGATACCTCAAATCAGTTAAAATTCAACCTTAATGAGAATAATTGTCGGGCTCATATTTTCCCTCTGCATGTTACAGCAACTGTCAGCACAGGACAGTAAACAGCCAGTGTTCCCCGATTTTCACAATGGCGCGGTAACAGGAATTGACTTAAGTAAAAATAACCGATGGTTACTCACCGGAGGTGCGGATGGCAGAGCCATGCTTTTCGATGCAGAAAAAAAGACATTGATAAGGCAGCTGAAAGGCCACTATGACGCGATTACAGGCGTATCATTCGCTGATAAAGATACAAGG
>JBILTS010000057.1:0-13776 GCA_044371405.1 Bacteroidia bacterium | reverse complement strand
GTCATCAACCTGTCTTGTCCTGCAGCAGTTTTACAAACGAGATAATGTGGTAAAATTGGAACAGAAGAGCCACCGGGAACACAAGCTTTCAGTTTCTTACCATTTTTGATACCACCGCAGTAGGTATCGCTGTATATAAATTCCTCTACGGTGATGTTCATCTCAATTTCATACACACCGGGCTTATTAATATTACCACTGGCAGAAATCAGCTTGGTGCCTGTGCTGCGACCAATTCCAATCTGTGCATAGGCATCGCCGCCTTCGTTAACAATGGGTACCACTGCAGCAATGGTTTCTACATTGTTTACCACGGTTGGGCGCTGCCAAAGCCCCTTCACCGCAGGGAATGGCGGCTTCATACGTGGATTTCCTCGCTTACCTTCCAAGCTTTCAATAAGGGCTGTTTCTTCTCCACAGATATAAGCTCCGGCACCCGGTGCTACAAACAGCTCCAAATCAAATCCTGAACCCAAAATATTTTTGCCCAGCCAGCCATTTGCATAGGCCTCAGCGATGGCTTTTTCCAAAATACGCAGAACATACATGTATTCACCACGGATGTATATATAGGATTGGTTTGCACCCAGTGCGAATGAAGACAGAATCATGCCTTCTATTAGCAGGTGGGGAATTTTCTCCATCAGATAACGGTCTTTGAAAGTACCGGGCTCGCTCTCATCGGCGTTGCAAAGCAAATGACGAGGAACGCCATCAGGTTTGGCAATAAAACTCCATTTCATTCCGGTAGGAAAACCGGCTCCGCCCCTTCCCCGTAATCCTGATTTCTTTACTTCTTCCACCACATCCTCAGGCGACATGGTTTTCAGTGCCTTTTCAACACTGCGATATCCTCCGTTTTTGCGGTATACATCATAGGTGTGAATTCCCTCGATGTGTACGTTTTCCAAAAGCAATTTTCTAGCCATTCTTCTTTCCTTGGTTTTGATTACATCCCCATATAATTGGCCACGGGATTTGCCCGGTATTGTTCAATTAACTCGTCAACCTTCGCTTCTGTTAGGTGTTCATGGTATTTTTCACCGGCCTGCAACATGGGCGCATAACCGCATGCCCCCAAACATTCCACAGTTTTGAGTGTAAACAATCCATCAGCAGTAGTTTCACCATCCTTGATCCCTAGTTTATCCTCAATATATTGAACAATGCGCTCGGCACCTTCAATCATACAGGGCCCTGTGCGGCAAACTTCCAGTTTAACTTTACCCACCTGCTTGGTATCGTACATGCTGTAGAAGGTAGCAACCTCATACACTTCCACCGGATTGAGGTGCAGTAAACGTGCCACGTAATCCATCACAGGCACCGACAACCAGCCAAATTCTGCCTGTGCAAGGTGCAGTACCCTAAGCAGGGCACTTTTCTGCATGCCGTCAGGAAACTGAGCGGTGATGCGACCCACTTCCTTTAATGTTTCCTCTTTAAATGCTATTTGATTTTCTGCTGTTTCCACGATTTGTTCAATTAAGCGTCCAGTTCTCCGGCAATTACATTCATACTGCTCATGGTCAATATGGCATCACTCAGCATGGCGCCTTTTACCATTTCCGGATATGCCTGATAATATATAAAACAAGGTCTGCGGAAATGCAGACGATAAGGGGTTCTTCCGCCATCGCTAATGAGGTAATAACCCAGTTCTCCATTGGCACCCTCCACGGCGTGGTAGACTTCACCCACAGGAATCGGCGTTTCGCCCATAATTATTTTGAAATGATAAATCAGGGCTTCCATGCTGCGATACACTTCCTCTTTGGGAGGTAAGTAAAACAATGGAACATCTGCATAGTGTTTACCCTCGGGCATCCCATCCAGCGCCTGTTGTATAATGCTCAGACTCTGACGGATCTCTTCCTGCCTTACAATAAAACGGTCGTAGGTATCGCCATCCTGACCCACAGGTATGCTAAAATCAAAATCTTCATAGCTGCTGTATGGATTCATAACACGAACGTCATAATCCACACCGGCAGCCCTAAGGTTGGGACCGGTGAAACCATAACTTATGGCCTTTTCAGCCGATATAGGACCTGCTTTTATAACACGATCCATGAAAATACGGTTGCGGGTTAGCAGGTTGTCAAACTCTTGAAACTTGGCCGGAAATTCCTTGAGAAACTTTTTAAGTTTGGCCATGAACACAGGAGAAAACTCGCGTTCGAAACCGCCTATTCGGCCAATATTGGTAGTGAGGCGAGCTCCGCACACCTCTTCATACATTTCATAAATTTTCTCACGCTCCTGAAACACATAGGTGAAGCCGGTTAAGGCACCTGTATCCACCCCAATAACCGAGTTACACACCAGGTGGTCGGCAATACGTGCCAATTCCATGATAATTACCCTCATGTAATCCACCCTTTTGGGAACCTCAATACCGGCAAGTTTTTCCACGGTCATGTGCCAGCCCATGTTATTGATGGGCGAAGAACAGTAATTGAGACGGTCGGTTATAGGCGTAATTTGGTTGTAGGGTCTTCTTTCAGCCAGCTTTTCGAAGGCACGGTGAATGTATCCGATGGTGGGTTCACTGCTGACTATACGTTCACCATCCACCTTCATTACGTTTTGAAAAACACCATGCGTAGCGGGGTGTGTGGGGCCCAGGTTTAGGGTTGCTATTTCACCGTCTATTGTTTCGGTGCTAACATACTTTTCAGGGCTGCTTGTATCTAACTGGCTCATCTTCCAAAGAAACTATCGTCTTTATCATCGCGGGTTTCATCCTCCAAAGCATATTGCTTAAGTAAAGGATGATAATCCATTTCGTCCATATTGAGAATGCGTCTTAAATCGGGGTGACCTGTAAACTGCACTCCATAAAAATCAAAGGTTTCACGCTCCATCCAGTTGGCACTATTGTACAAGCCTGTCAGGGTAGCAATTTCGGGTTTTTCTTTGGCAACAAAGCATTTTAACCGCATGCGAAAATTATTGGTCCAGCTGTGCAGGTGATACACCACGGCAAGTTCACGTCCTTTTAGTTCCGGATAATGAACGGCACACACATCGGTAAGAAAGCCCATTTTTATTTCCTCATTATCTTTCAGCCAGCCGATTATTTCGGCATTCCTGTCTGCCGGAATCTCAACACTGAGCATACCAAATTGCTCTTCTGATTGTGAAACAGCATCACCAAATGCATCTTTCAGCAATTGCAACACATTTTCGTTATTCAATTCGGTCATACTCACTGCGTTTCGATATTATAGCTTTCCAGCATCTTTTTATACTCGTCGCTATTGCGGCGGCGGAGACTTTCATTTCGGGCAAGATCCTGAATTTTCATAACCCCTTCAATAATCTGCTCCGGACGGGGCGGGCAACCCGGCACATACACATCCACCGGTATTATTCTATCTATACCCTGAAGTACGCTGTAGGTATCAAAAATACCGCCGCTGCTGGCGCAAGCACCCACTGCGATAACCCATTTTGGTTCGGCCATTTGATCATAAACCTGTTTGAGAACAGGCCCCATTTTCTTGGCAATGGTCCCCATCACCATCAGTAAATCCGCCTGACGAGGCGAAAAACTGAGCCTTTCTGAACCAAAACGTGCCAAATCGTAGTTTGAACCCATGGTTGCCATGAATTCTATTCCGCAACATGAAGTAGCAAAAGGAAGCGGCCACAGTGAGTTGGCACGCGCCATTCCGATTACTTTGTCCAGCGAGGTTGCAAAAAAACCCTGTCCTTCAATCCCTTCGGGTGCATCCACCATTTTTACCATAACCTTATGATTTTAATCAATACTATATTTATTTCTCCCACTCAAAAGCGCCTTTTTTCCATACGTAAATGAAACCTGCAAGAAATAACGACACAAATGAGACTACAGCGACAAATCCCTCTACTCCCATTTCCTTAAAATTTACCGCATAGGGATAAAAGAATATTACTTCCACATCGAATAGCACAAATAAAATGGCAGTTAGGAAATACTTAACGGATACGGGAAAACGGGCATTGCCCTGCATTTCAATCCCGCATTCAAATGTTTCTTCTTTTTGGGTGGTTTTTCTTCTTGGACCCAGCAAATGAGACAGACCCAATGCAAGCGCCACAAAACCTATGGCTACTCCGGTCTGAATCACGATGGGCAGATAACTTGATGGGCTGCTCATACTCCTTTAGCGATTACAAAAGTAATGCTTTCGGGGTTGCTTTTGTTTGCCAAACAATCCACATTTTTCACGGATTACTCACAATCCTTAAAATGAGGCTGCGTAGAACTATGTATAATATATCGAAAAAAATGTAAATTTGCAATAAAATCTATCAAATATGCGCAAAAACTACATTATTGTTTCTGTTATGACCATTGCCGGGGCATTGGTTATGATGAGCAGTTCCAACGGAAGAAGCGATGACCGCACCGGTGCCCCTTCATCCGATGGCAATTGCAGCAGTTGTCATTCGGGCGGCACGCTGGGAGGGACTTTGTCTCTAATCGTTACTGAAAAGGGCACATTCGCCCCACTAACCTCATATCAGGCAGGTAAAACATACACCATTGCTGTTTCCCTTCAAGGCGGGATGCAAAAAGGATTTCAGAGCACCATTCTGGATGCTGCAAACAAAAAAATTGGTACCATCGCCAATCCAACCTCAGGATCAAAACTAATTACTGCCAACAGCCGCGATATTGTTGTACAGTCATCACCCAGCTTATCCGGTCTTTGGTCTTACGAATGGACAGCACCTGCCAGCCCAACGGGCAGAGTCACCATTTACACCTCTGGTATCGCAGCCAATGCCAACAGTCAGAGTAGCGGCGACCAAGTCGTATCAAACAGTACCATTTTAACGCTGGATGCGAGTTCAAGTACATCTAACAATAAACTTGTTTTCTTGGCCGCTTATCCTAACCCCTGCAATGATGTTTTGCAGTTAAACAGTGCGGTTGACAAAATAGAAGTAACCGGCATTAATGGTGCTACTTATGCAACAGCTTTAAATGGTCTGAGCATCAGCACCATAAATCTCCCGCAGGGATTTTATTTCCTGAAATGGATGAAAGGCACTGAAACCGGAATTGTGAAATTCCAGAAAATATAAATTCACCTAACTTAAGTTAAAGAAAGACAGCCCCTTCGGCTGTCTTTTTTATTGAATACCCCGTTCATTCATGGCACGATGAAAAGCCGCTGCGTTGCGATTGTGTTCTGCGAGATTGGTTGCAAAATCATGGTAGCCACTGAAGTCAGCTCGTGCACAGAAATACAGATAATTGTGCTGTTTATAATTTAATACCGCCTCAATGCTTTGCAGATTTGGAATACAAATGGGACCGGGAGGTAATCCTGCATGTATGTATGTGTTATATGGACTTTGAATATTTAAATCTG
This sequence comes from Bacteroidia bacterium, assembly GCA_044371405.1. GTDB lineage: Bacteria > Bacteroidota > Bacteroidia > NS11-12g > UBA955 > RGEC01. The sequence continues at coordinate 8,404 of JBILTS010000057.1, read as the reverse complement.
CAGCCCATACCCTTCCGGATTTGCCGCGGGCAAAAACCACAGTTGGATCGGCCTGTAGCAACATTCCCTTGCGCAATCTATTGAGATACACTCCTGCGATTTTTTCGTATTCCTCTGCCTTGTTGCTCTCTTTGGTAACAATGCTGGCAAGGGCAATAACTTCCTTGACGGTAAGCATTTGAGTGGCACAACGCTGTAATCTCTTGTTATTCCAGAACTTGTTGTATTCTTTCACCATACGCAGAAGCAACTCTTTTGTTTCTGTAGCGGCATAGAGGTTATATGTATTTGGAATGAACAATGCAGCCCATGTGGTGTCATCAAAACCATGAGGCTTCAAGGCGGAAGACGATTTAAGCAACCCTAAAAAGCTATCTGCATTCACCTCCAAACGAGATGCAAATAGCCGGGAAAGACTTGTAGCATCCATGCTTCCCTGAATGGTGACATTTACAGTTTGGTTTCTGTTTGCCTTAAGCTCCTGGATAATACCAAAAATATTGTCATTGGGGGCAATGGTAATTGTGCAGGGCCGTGGTATTGAATACCCCCCGTTTTTAGCAATGAAATGAAAAACTTTAGGGTATTTTAAGCCCGCTTTGTGCGCCATTGAATCTGTTAATTGATCTAGTGTCCAACCCTTACGAATACGCATTTTAACGATGTCACCACTTGAACCGGCCTTACCCAGCAATACATAACAGAAAAGAAGCAGCAGTGCGGCAAACATAGCTAATGAGGCCCAAAGCCATGTCTTTTTCTCAAAACGTTTCACAGCAGCAAAAATCACAAAAAATGATTGAATACTATGCGTGTCATAATATTCGTTGCTTTAAAATTAACTTTGCCCTATGAAAATAGCGCTAATTGGATACGGCAAAATGGGCAAAGCCATTGAAAAAATAGCCCATGAACGTGGACATGAAATTGTGGGCAAGTTTGGCAGTTCTAATTTGCCCACTTCGGAAGCGCTGAGGATGGCGGATGTTGCCATTGAATTTACCCGTCCAGAACTGGCTACTGGCCATATAATGCTATGCAAAGAAGCCGGAATTCCCGTGGTGGTAGGCACCACCGGCTGGTATGAGCATTTCAGCGAAATAAAGCAATATTTTTCTCAAAACGGGGCATTGTTCACCGCCACAAATTTCAGTATTGGCGTTAATATTGCCTTTCATATAAACCGCATGTTGGCAGCCATTATGAATAATTACCCCGAATATGCAGCAGGGATTACAGAGATACACCATACCCGTAAGCTCGATGCACCAAGCGGAACCGCTATTTCAATAGCAGAAGGTATTATTGCAGAGCATTCATCATTTAACCAATGGGAATTGTCCGACGAAGAAAAACAATCCTTCGGCGGAAATTTACCAATCAATGCAATTAGAACGGACGATGTGCCGGGCACACATACCATCACCTGGAACAGCAGTATAGACAGCATATCCCTCACCCATACTGCGCACAACAGGCAAGGATTTGCCACAGGTGCAATCCTGGCAGCAGAATGGATAATTGGGAAACAAGGTGTTTATTCCATGAAGGATATGCTTAATTTTGAGTCGATTTAATCTGAAATAATATATTCATGGAATCTTATTCACTGGGCTTGTTTATTTTCATGTGGGCACTGGCATTTGTGCTCACCCGCATCGGTTTGTTTGTCATGTTCAAAAAAGCGGGACAGCCGGCATGGACAGCTTTCTTACCCATCGTTAGCTGGTGGTTCTGGATAAAACTGGTAGGCAGACCATGGTGGTATATGATTGGTATGGTTATACCATGTATCAACATTCTATTCAGTTTTAATATTACACTGGATTTGCTGAGAAGTTTCGGGCAGTTCAAATTCTGGCAGCATTTTACCGGCATATTGTTCACTTTCATTTACCTACCCATACTGGCCATGCGTAAGGACCTCGCGTTTATCGGCCCGGGCGGTGATGCAGAATGGCGTAAAACCAATATTCCTAAACATTCCGGAACACGTGAATGGGCCGATGCACTGCTGTTTGCTGCCTACGTAGCCGGTGGTATGCGGGCCTTGTTTTTCGATTTCTTCGTTATCCCTACCCCCAGTATGGAAGGCAACCTCAAAGTGGGCGATTTTTTAGTGGTAAGCCGGGTAAAAGTAGGCATGCGAATACCAATGACACCGATAACCGTGCCGGTAATTGCGCACAAAGAACTCATGGGTATAACCGCATTTTCCGATGCAGTTCAATTGCCATACATGCGGTTACCGGGCTGGTACACCATCAAAAACAATGATGTAGTTGTTTTCAACTGGCCGGCAGATGGTGAAGAGTTTCCTGTAGACAAAAAAGACAACTATGTAAAACGATGTCTTGGCATCCCCGGAGATTCACTAAAAATAGTTAATGGGGCTGTTATGATAAGAAAGAAAGGTGAACAGTGGAACACCCTGGCAACAGTTGGCAAACAACAAAAAAGATACCTGCTACTGATGAATGAGCCCATCAGCAGTGATTTTCTGGTCAGAAACGAACTGGGAGATTTTTCTATACCAATTAAAGCAAGTGAGTATATACAAGCCGCAGAAAAAAGAGGCAAAAAACTCATCCCATACACCATTTTCACCTGGAAGGAAAACATAGAAAGTATTAAAAAAGACCCTGCTGTTGGCAGCATTTTCGAAGACATTGCAGATGATGGTATGTCTGTGAGCTTGTTTCCGGACACCTCCAATAATCTTTATTTCAGACACAAATGGTCATTGAATGATTATGGTCCGGTTTATCTGCCCCAGCGAGGAGAAACAATCAAGCTAACCAAAGATAACTGGGACTGGTATCGCCTTGCGATTAACCGTTACGAACAGGCCGGAATTACCTGGGATGGAAATGGTTTTGTTCAGGGTGATGAAAGAGTATCATCCTACACGTTCAAATATGGCTACTACTGGATGATGGGCGACAACAGGTATAACAGCTCTGACAGCCGCTACTGGGGATATGTTCCGGAAGACCATGTGGTAGGCAAACCGCTTTTTACCTTTTTTAGTTTGAAGAAAGTAATAAAAATTGATGAAAACGGACTGCCTTATATTCACGACAACAACATGGAATATGAAACCAAGGGCATTCGTTGGGAAAAAATCTTAAGAAGCATTGAATAATATACAATGCGAGCCACATGGCATCTTTTCAGGACCAAAAGGCACACCATAGCCGGTTTGTTAGCAGTAGCCGGTATCTGGTTTTTTCTTTATATCAATTCCCTTTCAGTTCCTATCATTCAGCAATGGGACGAAGCCAGAAACGCCGTCAATACGCAGGAAATGTTGCAAAACGGCAAATGGCTGGTCAGACACTTTCAAGGCAAGCCGGAAACGTGGGAGCTTAAGCCCCCATTGCTCATTTGGACACAGTGTCTATCTTCGAAAATCTGGGGTGTCTCGGAATTTGGTATTCGCTTTCCCTCTGCTTTGGCAGCGCTTGGCATAGCCATCATCACATTTTTTTTTCTTATTGGTGAAGGGGTAAAACCGATTACAGCGGCAGTTAGTGCGGTCATGACCATAACCATCCCTGCCACATTGCAACCCCATGGTTTTTTATTCGGAGATCACGACGCCATGTTATGTTTTTTTCAGGTAGTTATGCTGGTTTGCGAATACCGGTTTTTAAAATCCGGGAATGCGACTTGGGCCTGGGGCTCTGCCCTCGGATTTCTGCTGGGATGGTATACCAAAAGTATTGCATCCTGCTTTGTGCTGCCTGGTATGATGATTCTGGGGTTACTGGATCGCGAATACAGGAAAAATCTGTTTTCCATGAGACAACTGCTACCATTCGGCATTGCGGCTTTTTGTATTTCAGCATATTATATGATACGCGAGCATATACAGCCCGGCTACATTGCCATGGTAAATCAAGAAGAGTGGATGGGTCGTTTTGCCGCACACCCCGATGCCAATCGTGATTTGTTTTACTACCTGAAGGGATTTTATCATGATCGCTTGCAAGGTTTCTTCTACCCTGCCGTTGCAGCCATAATCTGGGCCACATACCGTTGGAAAAGAAAATCATTTTCACAGATAGGCCTAATCACCATTTTAATTACACTGCCGCTAATTAGCATTAGCCAGAGTAAAAATTTCTGGTATGATTTACCACTGATGTTTCCGCTGGTTATTTGTCTAGCTCAATGCCTAAACGATATCTTTATTTTCTGTGAATCAAAACTAAAAGTGATACCCATTATTCTTGGCTTGATCCTGTTAATATTCATGGTTAAAGAAGCAGATCGTTTGGTTCAATCACACAATCACAAAAACAATCCTGATAAAAAAGAAATTCTGGTTACTTATCTTAAAAACAATACTTTTTCTGCGTCGGAAAAATATGGCATTTATTGTAACGCCTTCAATACCGACATATTATTTTATTTGAACAATATGGCTATCAATGGATACACATTCAAACTTGTAGAGCCCAAAGACAGTTTAATTGATTTCAGCAGCGTTTATATGGCCCGCGAAGATTGGGATGAATGGCATAAACAGCGGGATATTTTAAAGTCGGATCCCCGCTTTCTGATAATTGATCGTTGAATACAGTTTACTTAAAGAAACATTCCTGCCATCAGGTCTATATCGTGGCAGCGGATTCCAAATTTCTCTGCAAGGTCTCTGTTGGTTAAGCTACCTTTAAACAGATAGGTCCCTTTTCTAATTCCCGGCTTCAAACGTAAGTAATCTGTGAATCCGCCAAGTGAAGCCATCTCATCCAACATGGGGGTAAAAACATTACTCAGGGCATAACTTGCAGTTCGGCTGACCCGGCTGGCAATGTTGGGTACACAATAATGAATAACGTCGTGTTTTTTGAAAACCGGCTTTTCATGGTTGGTGATATCACTTGTTTCAAAATTGCCACCCCTGTCAATTGCCACATCGATTATAACACTATTGGGTCGCATACGGGAAACCATCTCCTCTGTTACTACCACCGGACTTCTTGTACCCTTGCCGGATAATGCACCAATCACCACATCGGCACTTTCCAACGCACTTAGCAACACGCGTGGCTGAATGGTACTGGTGTACAGATGAAAACCAAAGCTCTTTTGTATGCGGCGCAAACGGTACATTTTATTATCAAAAACTTTAACATTGGCACCCAAACCGAGGGCTGCTTTTGATGCAAATTCTCCAACAGCACCTGCCCCAATGACAACCACCTGTGTTGGTGGCACTCCGGCAAAACCACCAAGAAGCTCTCCTTTCCCGATGTGTGTGTTGTTTAGGTATTCTGCCGCAATCAAAATACTGGCTGTACCCGCAATTTCACTCATGGCCCTGATGATAGGCAAAGCACCTGAATCATCCTCCAGAAATTCATAAGCCATGGCATTGATGCGCTTATCCATCATTTTGCGGAGCAAAGACTCATCCAGCTGATTTATTTGTAGCGCTGAAATTAACAGTTGACCCGGCCTCATCCATTCGATTTCTTTGGAGGTGGGTGGATCTACTTTTAAGATAATATCAGACTCGTAAACTTCTTTGGCATTGTAAGCTATTTCTGCACCGCATTCACTGTACTGTGAATCTGAGAAATTCGCATTTCGACCCGCACCGGTTTCCATGCGTATTTTATGACCATTGGAAACAAAATACTGAACAGCAGAGGGTGTCAATGGCACTCTATTTTCCTGGAAAGTAATTTCCTTGGGTATTCCTATGGAAAGGGATGGAAAACGTGGATCTTTTTTTACCGGTAGCGCGAGGGTTTCGGCTTCACCTTCAAACTTTACTGAACCAGAAACTATTTTTTTCGCCATTTAATTTCAACCTGTCCTTTAAAATAAACAATACTCATCAAATATTGACTGAAAGCTATTTTGAAAACGTTCTTTATTTACAAAGATAATAATAATTTTCTTTTTATAAACGTTATTCATGGTACGCTTTTTGCTTAAAATAATTAATATTGTTATTTTCGCTATTTAATTAACGTATGCGCTCAGTCATCTCCATAGTTTTTACACTGGTTTCAATACTGCTGTATTGCAACAAAATCAATGCACAGGCACCAATAGGACCTACCATGGAGACAAATATTGACAAAATAGACAGCATGACCCAGGTTTTGTACGAAAACATTCCCTCTCATGTTCCGGTTACCGATACCTTCAACCACAACCAGCTGAATCAAGATGCCTTCAAATACCAAATGACCCAGCTTGGCAGCAGCATTGCATTTCCATACAACAACCACGTGGCTTTGCACATTCGTTATTTAATGGCACAGAACAGCAGCTTTTTTGAAATGTTGCACAAAAGGATGCAATTATATTTTCCCATATACGAGCAAGTACTGGACAAATACAATCTTCCGCAGGAACTAAAGTATGTAAGCATCATTGAAAGCCACCTCAACCCCAATGCTGTTAGCTGGTGCGGTGCCACCGGTTTATGGCAGTTTATGCCCTACACAGGCAGAAGCATGGGCATGCGGATTGATTATACCATAGATGAACGAAAAGGCATTGTGCAGAGCACAGAAAAGGCGTGTGAATATTTCAGAAATAGCTATAACCAGTTTGGTGACTGGCTAATGGCAATAGCTTCATACAACTGTGGACCGGGCAACGTACAAAAGGCCATCAACCGTTCAGGTGGCAAAAAGGATTTTTGGTCTATCATGCCTTACCTGCCAAGAGAAACCCAGAACTATGTACCTAAATTTATAGCAGCGGTCTATGTTTTGAGCTTTACACGGCATGCTTCCTATGGCCACAATGAACGGTCGGCAGTACTGGTAAAAACACCTGTGGACAGCGCCATTAGTATGGGTGCTATTGCACGCTACCTGAGTATTCCGGAAGATGAGATTATTGGGTACAACAGAGAATTTATCAAAAAGAGTACACCAGGTACTCAAACTCACCATTTGCTGTTGCCCTATGATGTAAGCATGCAGTTTCTGGCAGAGAAAGACAGTATTTATGCGTTTACCAGAAGAGAGAAAGCCATTGAAGAGGCCAACAAACCTGCATATGTTCAGAAATGGATGCCCTCATACCATAAAGTATCGAGAGGTCAAACCTTATACAGCATAGCCAGAAGGCATGGCACCACGGTGCAGCAGATTAAAGCATGGAATGGCTTGAAAAGCAATTACGCACCACTGGGACGCACCCTCATCATTTATAAAATGCAGTGGGTAAACAACCGGCAGGGTTGATTTACGCTTTTATCTTCGCAGCGTGACAATTTATTTGTAGCAATTGGTGAAATTTGCCGCAATGAAAATTTATCCAGTCTTACTGTTGGCCTTTGCAACATTCTTTTCTGCTTGTGTTCAGAAAGAACCAGCAGAATTTTTACCTACCGAAGGTTCTCCGGCCGAAGTTTTTGTGGTTACCCATGAAGATAATCAGGAGACTGTGAAAACCCATTTTGAAAAGAACTTCAATCGTTTTTCGCTTATCCTACTCAAAGCCGAACAAGCCGAAAAACAGGAATTTGAGCCGAGCTTGCAGTTTTGGTTCGGACGCCCCGAGAGCATTGATGGAATTGAAAAACAATCACCCCTCATTCTGGTGATGGAAGTAGATGGGAAAAAAGCAGGAAAATATAGCAGCAAATTGGATGGAAAAGAGATTATTAAAACCATTAACGGCCGTGGTTTTCAATTGTATATTTACAAAAACATTTGGGCTAAAAACCAAACTGTTATTCGCTGTGAAACAGAATCGCTGACGGAAGATTTTAAGACGCTCGCCGAAGCCCTTGAAAAAGAATTTCTGGAAAACGAACTTCAGCAAGGTCTGCCCGGAAACCTGATGCCCAATGAGTATTGCGACAGCATTAGCCGCCTAATACAAGGAAAATATGGCTTCTCGTTCAAATTTTCGCCCCAGTTCAGGCTAGAGTTCAGCAATCCGGAAGTGGTATGGCTCTGGCAGGAAACACCCCGTTTCTACCGGCATGTTTTCATCAATATCTTCAGCGATTCTGTGTTGATTGACAATCCGGAGAAGGCCAAAGCAAACCGCAACTATTTTACCGGAAAATATGTAAAAAACACCGAAGGCACCCGCGTGGTAGTGAGCGAAAGTAAAATGTTTCCGCTGACTTGGGATAATCAGGTTAAAATTGGAAAACACACCGTTGGCATCCTGCGCGGTTGGTATACCGAAGAAGGAACCTTTCGCAGAGGCCCATTTGTGCGTTATTTCTTCCACGACAAGGCCAACAAACGCATCATCGCCTATGATGGATTTATGCATGCCCCTGACATGCCAAAACTCCCCTTCTACCGCACCTTCGATCTAATGGCCGGCAGTCTTACTTTACATTGAGCATGAAGTCCATTGTCATCTTTGCCTCAGGGAGCGGAACAAACGCTGAAAACATCATCCGCCA
>JBILTS010000187.1:0-3044 GCA_044371405.1 Bacteroidia bacterium | reverse complement strand
GTCTCATGCTTACGGTTGCCGCCCTCTATTCTCAGACATTATTTTCCCAAACGGACACCTCCGGGCCAAAAAACGAGGTTGAAGTAACCGGCGAAAAGAAAGGAATTCTTAGCGGTAAGGGCATACAAAAAACTGAAATCCTCACTGAGAATGAATTTAAAAAGGCGGCCTGTTGCACACTCAGTGAAAGCTTTGAAACCACCAATACACTTGAGGTTAGCAATGCAGACGGGGTAAGCGGAATCCGACAGATTGAAATGCTTGGACTGGCCGGAAAATATGTACACATGAGCCAGTCTAAAATGCCGTCAATGCGCGGACTTTCAGTACTAACCGGCTTGAGCCACATACCCGGACCTATGGTTTCTGCAGTTCATCTGGCCAAAGGCATTGGCAGCGTTAGTGAGGGTTTTGAAGGATTGACCGGTGGAATCAATTATGCATTGAAACAGGAGCCCACCGAGCCCCGTCTTTTTCTGAATGCATACCTCAATAATCAGTGGCGGGGTGAGGTAAATGCTATTGCCAAACAGCGTCTAAATCACCGAACATTTAACCATAGCTTTTTTCACTATGGCGGACAATGGAAAACCATGGATTTTGGTGGAGACGGCTTCACCGATATGCCACTCTCCGATCGCCTGTTTCTGGGCAATCAGATATCCAGGTATAATGACAAAAATGAATGGATTATTGGATTCACCCATGTGTACGATGACAGACAAGGAGGGGATTTACACCATTTTATGCATAAAGAGCCTCCGGCTGATGCTTTTCATTTCAATATGAAAGAACAAAAAACGGATGTGTGGGCCAAATTTGGCATTTTTCTTAATAAAGATGCCAGCCGTAGCATTGGGCAAATATTGCATGTCAATCAACAAAAAACCACGGCGCTTCTGAACAATCTTAGGAACCGCAGGTATGAAGGACAGCAAAGAAGCTTGTTTTATAGTGCAACCTATGCCTCCCCTGAAAGCAAGCCCATCAGCACCCGAAGCGGCATCAGCATTATGATTGATGATGTAACTGAAAACCTGACCGATTCCGGGAATGTGCTGTTTAATCCGGCAAGAAACGAGCAAAGCTATGGTGCATTTTCAGAATGGGTATTTAAATCCGGTGAGAGCAGTTTAGTACTGGGACTAAGATCCGATTACAACAACCTGTTCGGCTGGCTAATTACACCACGTATTCATGCCAAATGGGAAATCGATGAGAAGGGTAAGATGCTGCATTTCCAAATGGGCCGTGGCGTCAGAACTCCCTGGGTTCTTGCGGAACACATGCCTCTTTTCATCAGCAACCGCTCCATACAAATACAAGACTACCGAAATAATGGCGCCTATGGACAACAACGCGAAGATGCCATTAATACCGGCATAAGCATTACCCTTCCGTTTACAATGTTTGGATACCCGGCTAAATTCCTGGCAGATGCGTTTCACACGCGATTTCTTAATCTGATAGGTGCGGATAGAGACGCAAATCCCGAAATACTCATTATTGGTAAAATTAACCAGAGTCGTTACAACGCCATCCAAACTGATTTGCATTTGCAACCACACAGAAGGATAGAATTGCGCATGAGTTACAGATTAATTGAAAATATGCTCATGCTGGGAGGCAGCATGCGTCAGCAACCACTTTTATCCAAACATAGATTTGTGGGTGTAGTGAGCATGAAGAACCGCAAGAAATGGTATCTGGATGCTATCATGCAATGGAACAGCCCCAAGCGGATTCCAAGCACCATCAGTTTGGCAGAAAATGAAAGAATGCCCGACTGGAGTCCTGCATATACCATCCTTAACCTGCAGCTCAGAAAAGATATTGGCAATAAATGGGAGTGGTATCTCGGTGGTGAAAATTTGTTGAATGTTGTGCAAAAGAACCCGGTGCTTTCTGCATCAAACCCTCAGCAAAAATGGTTTGATGCGGCCTATGCATGGGGTCCGGTAAACGGAATTAATACCTACATGGGCTTTCGCTTAAAAATCAAATAATACCAGAATTACTCGAGGTTCTTATTGATCTTTTCGCTTTGTATGGTTTTCCCATAAACGTAATAATCTATCCACTGCCTTACCAGTTCAGGCAAATACTCCTCGATAATCACCCTAAACCGCTCTTTGTTCCTGTCTGACATTGAGTTGGCCCCCTGTATGTTGCTGATTTCAGCTCTTTCGAAAATACCATTATTGAAAACAATGCTGGCCATGGCCCAATCTTCCCCACTTAACGCATAAAAGTGGATGGGAGTTTTGTCCGACGGAATTAAGCAAACTTCAATTCCTCTGTACTCCAGTAATAAAATCTGAGATTTTGTGACAACAGCTACTGTCGTATCCATGTTCCTGTTTAAAAAATATATACCGTATCAAAGGTAAAATATTATTTAAACAAAATATATACTTAATCAATTATTTTTTAAACAAAACAGGGATAATAACTGAAATTTGCTCATATAACTGATGCATCTCCGGGTTATTTTTCAGTAATTCAAGCTGCAGTGACAAAGTATCTGCATCTTCCCTTATTGCAGGTCCGGTCTGCGCATTTTGCACATTGGTATACCGAAGTTTTTCAACCGTTTGTTTTATAATTGGAAGTAGGAGGTCTGGTGACAATCCCTTCTCGGTAAGTACTTTCGAAGCAAACATGAACATAGCATTGCTGAAATTATTGGCAATTACAGCTGCCAGGTGGGCATTTTGACGTTGTTCCTGTGAACACACTTTTGGGGAGCCGCCTGCGATTTCGAAAAGACTGGTTAAAAATCTCTCTAAATGCGGGTATCGTGATTCTATAAATACCGGCACATCCTTCCATACCGGAGGAACCTGAAGGGAAAACGTTTGCATGGGCCAGCAAACAGCATCACAACTTTCGTAAAGTGGCTGCATGCCACTGCAATGAATTACTGAAGAAAATTTCCGCTTTAATGTTTCAGCCGCCGAAGCAATGAACCGATCAGGTATGCATAAAAAAACCCCTGCATCTTTGTCTGTATGATTATCAAAAGAAAAAACCGGGGCCAATTT
>JBILTS010000074.1:0-10725 GCA_044371405.1 Bacteroidia bacterium | reverse complement strand
CAGCCAGCCGCAAAATGTTAAATGATCACTGCTTTTAAGCAATTCACCCAGGGCCACGCCCATATTCCCGGTACCTGCAATATACCATTTAGATGGAAGCATTTTGTTTAATACGGTATACCACCGCCATGGCAAAACCTACAACCATGATAATGGTTCCGGCCCATACCAGATTTATCCATGGGAATTCGATGGCCTTTATCACGATATAGTTTTTCTGCGGACTTCTTTCCCCTGTTTTAATTAAAAATCTCACCTTATCTGCCGGCTGACCGGGCTCTGGAATTTCAATATTCACAATATCCGCAAGCACACCCAGTTCCGAGCTTAAGGAAGGTATAGATGAAAAATCGTTTTGGCTCAGGTTTACCACAAATTTTGGAAACAACAACGCGGTATCCTGAAGGCGTATGGCGGTCATTCTGAGTTGAACACCTGTGGATCCGTCTTCGCTGTTAAATCTGGAAACACTGTCTATGCGAAGTTTCACTTTACCGGATGTGGTTAAAAAAGTCTCGCCAGGGGCAGCAACTGTTTCCTGAAAATCACTGAACGGTTCCTTTTTTTCCAGACTGCTCTCATAATTCACATGCGTAAAAATATCCCTGCTGATAAAGTGTCGGGTGCTGGGCTCTGCCAGCAATCCCATTTTAGGATTATTTTGGGTTTTGGGCAACAACGTAAAACTGTCTGCCATGCTGCCATCTTTATTTTTTTTGGCAAAGAACACCTTGAAAAATTTATCAATACTGTCGTTACCCTTCCCTTGCAGCACATCCTGATAAGTAGCTGTAAACTCGCCCAATTGCACCGGTTGATTTTGGTACAGGATTACATTCTCGCGGTTAAACTTGACGGCCTTTTCATCTACCTTTCCATCTTTGTTCAATTCCGAGGCAAACCTTATGCCTTCTGTTGATGTCAGCACTTTCTGGTTAACAGAAGATACGAGTACTCCCACCAGTAAAACCCCAAAACCTGCATGTGCTACACTGCCTCCCCATGCAAGCCAAACCAACTTTTGCTGCTGACGCAAGTACATGACATTAGCGGAAAACAGCATCACACCTACTAGTAAAAATAGAAGGTATTTTGGCTCATTAATACCAAAACTGAGGTTTGCCAACAATGTGATAATCAAACTGACGGCCACAACCCGGAGTAAGTGTTTGCCAAGCACTTTGGCATCTGTATCGCGCCAGCGGAAATACTGCCCGATAGCCATCAGTAACATCACAGGCATGGCCAGCCAAAGCTGAAAAGCATTGTATTCTTCGGGCTTGGCAGGTGCCTTGCTGAAGCCGAACAATTTATTGAAAACCGGAATGGAAGTGGCAGAAAATACCTGCACCAGAGACAATATAAGAAACATGGCACCGATAAACATCCATAGTTCACGGCTTAGCCAACGCTCATCATCTTGTTCGATTTTGGTACGGGTGTAAAGCTTATTAATAAACAATGCAAAAACGCCTGTAAACACTACCACTCCTGTCCATTTCATTATGCTTGTCAGCTTTGCCTGATTTGCCTTTCCACCATAAAGGGTAAACAAGCTAAACAATACTACCAGGAGCAGAAAGCCACCGATAACCGACCAGCGCCATTTCGGAGTCTGCAAGGCAGACACAACACTAAGCAACATAATGGACAATAACAGTATCAGAAGCTGACCACTGAGCCCAAGATCGGTGAAAGAATGCACACTGGCTTCGCCCAGGATTCCACTGCGGGTGAGGAATGTTGCATATAATACCAGCCAGAAACTGAGCTGTACCAACAAATGAGCAGTAAACAGATGGCGTCCGGTGCTCTTGGAAATGAGCAACATGTGGGAGGCCGATGCCATAATCAGCCAGGGCATTAAACTGGCATTTTCCACCGGATCCCATGCCCAATATCCCCCGAAAGATAAACTTTCATAAGCCCAAAAACCACCCATGATGATACCGGCACCTAAAATACCCACGCACACCAAACTCCAGGTGATGGCAGGAGTTATCCAGCCTCGGTCATTGTTTTTCCATAACCCTGCAATGCTATATGCAAAGGGCACCATAGCCGTAGCAAAACCCAGAAACAAGGTAGGTGGATGAATAACCATCCAATAGTTTTGCAGCAACTGATTGAGACCATTTCCGTCTTTAAATATTTGCAGATAGTTGGCAGGACCACCAACTGTTCCCATCACCGGAATTTGCAAAAAATCAGGGCGCTGTTCTCTGAGTAAATCAAAAGGACTGCTGCCTATATGAATGGCCCAGTCGGCAGTTCCCTGCCCCAATCCAAGTAGCATGGTACTCAGGCCCAGCTGAATGAAGGCAATGACAGCCATAACCGGACTCTCCCATTCTCGGGCCTTTTTAGTTAGAATTACACCTAAAACAGCATTCCAGAACATCCAAAGTAAAAAGCTGCCCTCCTGTCCTTCCCAAAAACAGGATATCATATAATAAACAGGCAGTGTATTGCTGCTGTGGCGCCACGCATAATAATATTCGTAGCGGTGTTTGAAGATAATCCAGAAAAGAATGGTAAAAATGGCGATCACTGAAAATGCCTGCAGGTAAAAGAACCACCTGCCCATCAATTGATCCCTTTCAACCCCTTTATTCGCCGACCTCCAGTAGTACCAGGCAGCACCCAGGGATGAAACTGTACATAAGACAATAAAAAACTGACCCAGATTTCCCGGCCACAGTAATTCTCCGTTGAACTGAATTTGATTCAAGGTTTATTTATTATTAACCGGCTCTTCGTTGTACTTGCTGGGACATTTACTTAGGATAGAATTAGCCCTGAAATAGTCTGATTCCTGATACCCGATCAGCACCATTTTCTGGCTACGTTCCATATCCTGTGGCTTGGGCTTTCCGTATATCACCTTCATCTCTTTACCAAGACTATCAATGGCCCAAAATTCAAGATAGTTGGGATCTTTCTGGGGATTGTAGAGAATGGGTTTTTGCTTATTCAAAATGCACACCACATGGTATTCTTTGCCGGGGTTTTCCCTGCCAAGTTCCTGCGCATCTTTAAATGCTATATACTGGGTGGTATTGCCATAAAGACTAACCACTGCACCTATACCGGCAGCGGCCATAATCAATAATATAATATGCAGCGGCTTCATGATAACTGATCCTTTTCCTTCTCCATCCGGGTAATCTTTCTGTCCAGGTAAATCAAGTATCCAACCACACCGGCAAATATGATGACCAGCACAACTGCTACCACATTGAATTTGGCATTGCCCCTCATGGGGTTATTGTCAGCCAGCAGGGGGGTTGCCATGTTTAGGAAAAACATCATCATTATTTGTAAAATTGACTTTTTTTTCATATATTTAAGAGAAAGCATTCTTAAGTTTATTAGACCTGTATAGGAGTGATGCAATCCATAGGAAAAGCAAAATCCACCCCAACACAGCAGGATAGAAATATACGCGCATTGTATTGTCCAGATCATACTGATTGAAACCCACAGTACCGCCAGCACCGGGATGCAAACTATCGCCGCTCAACTTGGGCATAATCACAATCAGGGCGATAAAAATGGGAAACACAAAAAGATTGTAGACAGCACTGATACGGGCTTTTTGATAATCATCGCTTATACCAGATCTTAAAAGCAAGTACGCCCCATACATGAGCATGCCTATAGCCACGCCATTAAGCTTGGGATCTCGGGGCCACCAGCTGTCCCAGGTTACACTGGCCCAAACCGATCCGGTGGCACAACCCAGAAAACCGGCTAAAATAGCCACCCTGATGAGGGAATCGCTTCTCAAATCAAGACGTAAATCCGGTTTAATCAGATATAAAACGGAATATACTGCCGAAACCAGCAGCAACAAAATCATGCTGAACCACATTGGAACATGGTAAAAAAGATTTCTGATGCTCTCATTAAGAATGGGTCTGTTGGGGAATGTGGTGGACGATGATTTAACTTCTTCTGTTTCAACCGTCACTGCATTGCTACTTCCTGTATCAGAAGCGGAACGCGAAATTGAAACCGCCGATGGGAAGGCCATCCACTGTCCGTTGGCCAGTACATATAAATTACTCATGCCCTCAGGACCATTTTTACCCAGTTTTGGGTTGAACACGGCTATCAGAACCCCGGTATCGTAGGAAAGTTGGGATGCCAGAAATCCATATTTACCCCCCAATAGTGCCTTTTCTGGCTTAAAATCGGCTCCGGGATTGTAAATATCGATACGCAGGGTTGTGACAGTATCAGAAATCATATTGAGTTTGTCTACACCCGTTATTCCCGTCTTCAGGGGCACAAACAATCCTCCTGCAAGTACCATGAACAAGAGACCACCCGCTGCTATTTTCCAGAATTGTTTCACCAATGTCTTATCCCTTCCTCCTTCTTCGTTTTATTTCAGTTTCAATCAATGAAAGTTCCCGACCCATTTGTCCGGCCACACTGCTGTTTTCACGCGCTCTGCGGGTCAGGTAAGGAATCACCGATTTAACAGGACCATACGGCACATACTTGCATACGTTATATCCAGCATGGCTCAGGTTATAGGAAATATGATCGCTCATACCCAACAGCTGACTGAACCAAATTCGCTCATCAGCCATATCCAAATGCTTTTCTTCCATGAGTTCCATCAGATAACGGCTGCTGTTTTCATTGTGGGTTCCTGCACATATGCTCACTTTTTCTATGTGATGAACGCAGTGTTTCAATGCTTCATCATAATCTTTGTCGGAGGATTCTTTACTGGGTTGAATTGGGTCTGTATACCCCATTTCCTGCGCTCTTTTTCGTTCTTTCTCCATGTAGGCGCCCCGCACCAGTTTAAACCCCAGAAACCAGGTTGCATCCACAATCTGAGACTTCAGATATTCAAGTCGGTCATGCCGATATAGCTGAATGGTATTAAAAACAATGGCCTTACTTGTGTTGTGCCGGCGGGCTGCTTCTTCCGTAAGACGATCAATGGCATCCTGTATCCAACTTTCTTCGGCATCTACAAAAATGCGCACCTTTTTTTCCTCTGCGTATGAACAAATTTTATGAAAACGGGCTACCCCTTTTTGCCATTGTTCCTCTTCGTTCTTAGTCAATCCGGTCTGGCTGCTCTTTTTTTCAAGCAAGTAAAACGGTATGATACCGGTTGTTTTAAAAACAGAAAATGGAATTTGCTGATTGCCTGCGGCTGCATCAATGGTATTGATGATTTCTGCGCAGGTAGCGTTAAAATTCTCATCGTTCTCCTCCCCTTCTACTGAGTAATCCAGAATGGTACCAATATGCGAAGCTGCAAGTCTTTTGATGGTTTTTTCGCAGGTTACAATATCCTCTCCACCACAAAACTGTTCAAAAATGGTTTTTTTGATGACATTTTTAAAACCCAAACTTATGGCGATGTTAGCCATGGCCGGACCCAGGGTGAGTAAACCGGGAAAATTAAAACTCCTGAAAAGCAATCGGGCTTTGCTCAAACCCGCATCAGACATGTGCGCGAATGCAACTTCGGTATTGGAAAATTCAACACGTGAATTTTGCATATTCATTGTTACTGCAAAGAAACGGCAGAAACCCCAAGGTTTATGCACAAATTCAGCAGAAAATGGTCAGGAAATTAATTACGGCAATCGAAGCCCCAACTTATCAATAACATCTTTCCACTGGGGATTTTTATTCAGCATGTATTCCAGCTTTTCCTTTTCGGTGTAGGGCTTGCGTTCTGTCATTTCAACAGCACCTTTCTCAATTCGCATTGAGTTTATCTGGCCGTTTGTTTTTTCTGAAACAAAACGGATAAAATCAATACGTATTTCCTCAATTGCATTTTGCTGGGCAGCGGAGGCAGTGGTAACAATAACCTCTTTACCCTGTAAGTCAGGCAAAAGGGCTTTCATGAGACTCGCCGCCCTCAAACCTGCTGACTGGCTAAACTCCAGCCAGTAACGATGCAGCAGTTCTTTGTCTACCGGATGACCTTCAGCTACTTTAAGCTCTTCCGCCGGAGGTTCATCGTAGGCAATTTCAGACTGAATTACTTCAGTCTTCGTTTCTTTATCTGCCTTTATGAATAGGTTGCGATCTTCCTGCTTTTTCTGTTTGTATGCATCATAGCCGGAAAGCTGAATGCGGGACTCCTGTACTTTACTCGTTAATTTCTCAACGGAGTCAGGCATTTTAACTACGGGTGATGCTGATGCTCTTACTGCGGGTTCAGGGCTTTTTTTTTTAATTCCTCCAGGGTGGCAACATGGGAGATGAATGATTTCAGATTGGCCAGCTTCATGAGGGTGAGTTCCAGCAGCAGTCTGGGGTGTCTGCTGGTCTTATACTTATCATCACAATCGTTGAGCAGGTTTAATCCGTTTAAAATGAGGGAAAAACCCATAGCAGCAGCCTGTTCGGCGTACTTTTGTCTGAAGTTATCTGACATATCCAGCAATGAGGCCGTCCTGCTGTCCTTGCAAACTGCCAGATTGCGGAAGTGGGCAGTAAGTCCGGAAATAAATACAGACCCATCAAAACCTCGGCGTATGATGCTGTCTAAGGTTAGTATACAGCTGCCGGCATCGCCTTTTAAAATAGATTCGGTAATCTCAAAGTAAGTATCTGCATCCAGTTCGTTGAGTATCTCTATGGCTTTTGGATATGTTAGGCCTCCATCGCTGTAGCTAACAAGCTGGTCAAAAATGGACAACGCGTCACGCAAGCCACCGTCTGCCTTTCTGGCAATGAGGTGAAGCGCATCTTCCTCGGCAGAAACCCCCTCTTTTTCAGCAATCTGTTTCAGATGCTCTACCATATCCCGCACCTCTATTCGATTGAAGTTAAAAACCTGGCAGCGACTGAGAATCGTGGGCAGTATTTTATGTTTCTCGGTAGTAGCAAGAATAAAGATGGCGTATGATGGAGGTTCTTCCAGTGTTTTCAAAAAAGCATTGAAGGCACTGGGCGAAAGCATGTGTACCTCATCGATGATATACACCTTGTATTTTCCCACCTGTGGCGGAATACGCACCTGCTCGAGCAGATTTCTAATATCATCTACGGAATTATTGCTGGCGGCATCCAGTTCAAAAATATTGAAGGCGAAATCCTGCTTGGGGTCAACCTCACCGTCTTTGCTATTGATGACTTTGGCCAGAATTCTGGCACAGGTGGTTTTGCCTACCCCCCGGGGACCTGTAAACAAAAAGGCCTGTGCGAGTTTATTGCTCTTTATTTCACGCATCAGCGTATCTGCCACATGCCTTTGCCCAACCACGGCGTCAAAATTGGTGGGGCGGTACTTGCGGGCGGATACGATATATTGTTCCATGAACTGATTGCAAAATAAAACGGAAGGCAGCAGGTTGCCAAAGTTTGTGAATAAGTGCTGAAAATAAATTTAAATTGTTTAAAATTCGATGAAACATATTTCATGTTTATTAAATCCATCAGATTCCTTTCGCATCTTTGTGACCACAAATTTCATGCGGACATTATTACTAGGGTTGATGCTGTTAACCGGCAGCTTGTTGAGGGCACAAATAAATGAGGCAGTGGGAAGCATTCCGGTTTCGGGAAAAATAAGGTCTGAAAAGGGCGCCGCTGTTTATCCATGTTTCTTGAAGCTTACCGGTTTAAATGCAGATTCTATCATTGTACGCAGCCGCACTGATTCAACAGGTTTTTTTCGTATAAAGCTTGCACTGCCCGGAAAGTACAGACTTAATATCACTGCCGAGGGATATAATAGCTATACAAATAATTTTTCTTTC
Organism: Bacteroidia bacterium; assembly: GCA_044371405.1. GTDB lineage: Bacteria > Bacteroidota > Bacteroidia > NS11-12g > UBA955 > RGEC01. The sequence goes on along the minus strand of JBILTS010000074.1, from coordinate 2,974 downwards.
GAAGACAGCAGCGAATCATATGATTTGAGAATCATTTACCTAAAAAATAACGATACAGGAAAATTGAAGGAAGTATTGATTGTTAAAGATGCAGTTGCAGTAAAAATAAAAGGAGACACCACCGAATTGTCTGCATCATCTTACAAGACCAATACCGATGCTAATACAGAAGACCTGGTTACCAAAATGCCCGGAATAACAACACAACACGGCAAGGTTCAGGCACAGGGTGAAGAGGTGAAACGCGTATTGGTAGATGGCAGGCCCTTTTTTGGTGAAGACCCCTCTTCTACCCTAAAAAATCTGCCTGCTGAGGTGGTTGATAAAATTCAGGTTTTTGACGGCAAAAGTAACCTGGCGCAGGCAACAGGATTTGATGATGGCAACACCACCAAAACCATTAATATTATTACCAAAATGCAATTCAGAAATGGCAGTTTTGGAAAAGTTTACGCTGGTTACGGAACGGATGATCGTTACCGAAACGGTTTCACCTACAACCGCTTTAAAAACCAAAAAAGAATCACCCTGCTTGGCTCACTGAATAATGTTAATGAACAGAATTTCAGTGCTGAAGATTTGATGGGGGTGATGGCCGGTAGCGGAGGCGGCGGCGGCGGCATGAGGGGTATGCCCGGCGGGGGAACATGGAGGCCGATGATGCGAAACAGCAACTATGGTGCGACGGCCATGGACAATTTTCTGGTTGACCAGCGAAACGGCATTTCAAACACGGGCGCATTCGGATTAAACTACAGTAACAAATGGAAAAAAGCAGAATTGTCGGCATCTTACTTTTTTAACCGTTCCGTGAATGATAACATTGGTCTCACCAAACGCTATTTCGTAACCGGATCTGAAAGCCAACTCAACTACATTGAAAACAGCACTGCCAGCACACTCAATTCCAATCATCGATTAAACCTGAGATATGAATTAAAACCTGACAGCATGCATAGTCTTTTGATAACACCAAAAGTAAGTTTTCAAAATAACAGACCAAAATCGGAGGTTAACGGAACTAATAGCATCGTGAGTTCTCTTTTCAGCAGCCGGGTTGACATCAGCAAAGCCATAAACAGTTACTTCTCGGACATGCAGGGCATGAGTGCATCCATAGGATTGCAGTACAATGTGCGGTATAAAAAACGTGGACGTTCACTCACCCTAAGTGCAACCCCTACCCTTTCAGGTAACCGCGGTTACAATGACTGGCGCACCGAAAATGATCAACTCACCGATACATTTGCGGCAAGGATCAATGATGTAAGGGCAAATCAAGTTCGCAATAACTATGGAACCACAGGATCCATAACCTGGACCGAACCTGCCGGTAAAAATGGCCAGTTGAGCTTTTCTGTAAATGGTAATTATTCGAGAAGCAGCAACGATAAAAAAACCCGTGCACTTGATACCCTTAACGAGACCTACTCAATTCTGGACACTCTTCTATCTAGCAAGTTTGATACCCGCTACACCACTGCCAGTGCTGGCATTTCATACCGTTGGCAAAAAGGAAAATGGAGCTGGAATGTGAGTTTGAATGCACAACAGGCAACCCTGTACAATGAACAAATTTTCCCAAAAACATATGAACTCAATGCCGATTTTCCGAGTTTGCTGCCTGGTGCAATGATCATGTTCAAACCCAACGAGAGAGAAGGTTTCCGATTGTTTTACCGCACCAACAACAATGCACCTGCTATAGAACAATTGCAGGATGTTGTTAATAACAGCAATCCCCTGGCGGTTAGCACAGGAAACCCGAACCTAGCGCAGGATCTTCAACATGGTATATTCACTCGATACTCTTGGGCTAACCCCAAAAAAGGAAGTTCATTTTTCGCCATGATAGGTGGAACGCTGACACAGAATTATATCGGCACCAGCACTTTCATAGCCAAATCCGATACGCAGGTCCTACCCGGCATATTCCTAAACCGCGGTGCACAGTTTACCAGGCCTGTGAACATGAATGGACAGGGCAGTTTACGAAGCTTTATTAACTATGGCTTGCCACTTGGGTTCATTAAATGTAATTTAAATCTAAATGCGGGTGTAACCTACAGCCGCACACCGGGCATGATAAATGGAAAAATCAATTACGCCAACAGTACCTCACCCAGCATGGGCATCGTAATCAGCAGCAACATTTCAGAAAAACTGGATTTTACCCTCAGTTCAAATACTGCTTATACAACAGTTAACAACACACTTCAAACCTCATTAAATAGTGTATTCACCAATCAGAACAGCCGTTTTCGAGTGCAGGCACAGCCGTGGAAAGGTCTGGTAATCCAGACTGAACTGAACCACCAGTTATTCAAGGGGCTCAGCGGAGGATTGAACAATAACTTTTTACTTTGGAATGCCGGAATTGGTTACAAATTCATGAAGAAGCGTGCTGCTGAACTACGCCTCACAGCATTTGACCTTTTGAAGCAAAACAACAGTTTGAGCAGAAACATAACTGAAACTTACTATGAGGATGTTCAAACCAATGTTCTACAGCGTTACTACATGCTCACATTCACCTACAACCTCAGGGCATTTAAAATGCCCGAAGGCAAAGAGGAAAGAAGAATGTGGAATCACCCGCCGCACTAATACTCAGCAGAGTGACTGATAGATGCTGTTGAGCTGACCGGCTATAGCCGCCGGATGAATTTTATCTAGCAAAACCTTACGCCCCTCTTCCATGGTGCTTTGATACTCGTTGGAAAGACTCTCCATCATCACAGCTGCCAGATCATCGGTGTCATTTGGATTAAAATACCGTGCTGCACTGCCAGCTATTTCTTTAAAAACCGGAATTCCCGAAACCGCCATGGGACGGCCGCAAACGGCGGCTTCGGCCAATGGAATTCCAAAACCTTCAAAAAAGCTGCAATTAACCACCAGTGCTGAATGATAAACCAGTGAATGCAGTGTATTAAAATCACAATCAACGTAAAAGTGCACCCGATCATTTAAC
>JBILTS010000056.1:0-13966 GCA_044371405.1 Bacteroidia bacterium | reverse complement strand
CGTGATCTTTGGTGTACTTAAGATTTTCTGGAAAGTTCATATTCAGTTTGTTTCTTTTTTGGTTGTTTTTTTATCCCAGATTAGCTGCAGGAGCTTGCTGAGGGTTTCCTTTAATTGGGTTCTGGGAACAATAAAATCCAGAAAGCCATGTTCCAGTAAAAACTCGGAGCTTTGGAATCCTTTGGGCAAGTCCTTACCAATGGTTTCACGAATTACGCGGGGACCGGCAAAACCAATCAGGGCTTCGGGTTCAGCGATATTAAAATCACCGAGCATGGCAAAAGATGCTGTTACCCCACCGGTGGTAGGATTGGTCATGAGCGATATGTAGGGCACTCCGGCTTTGTGCAACATTGCAAGTTTGGCACTGGTTTTAGCCATTTGCATTAAACTGAAGGCTGCTTCCATCATACGCGCTCCGCCACTTTTGGAAATCATGAGGAAAGGAATTTTGTGCTCTAGGGCATAGTCTATTCCCCTGGCTATTTTCTCACCCACCACGCTGCCCATACTGCCACCAATAAAGGCAAAATCCATGCAGGATATCACTATTTTCTGATCGTTGATTTTACCGGTTGCAGTTCTTACAGCATCATTCAGTCCGGTTTTTTTACGGGCCACTTTGATGCGATCCTTGTAGGGGGCAGTATCTGTAAATTCGAGCGGATCTCCGCTGGTGAGATCTTTGGCGATTTCTGTAAACTTGCCCTTGTCGAAGAGCATTTCAAAATACTCATGAGAACCAATGCGGTCGTGGTAGCTGCACTGAGGACAAACATAGTAATTGTTCATCCAATCTTTGCTGGGCACAATGGCTTTGCAACGTCCGCACTTCTCCCATAGCCCATCAGGAGTAGATTTTTTATCTTTGGTTTTTGTGAGGATACCTGAAAGCCGGCGCTGATACCATTTGGCACCCTCCGTAGAAAATTCGTCCTCTTCGTACTCGATCATGGGCTGGCAATTTTACGAAAAAAAATTAAGCAATGGTGATGCTGTTATCCAGGTATACATCCTGAATGGCATTTAACAGCTGTACACCTTCAGCCATGGGCTTTTGGAAAGCTTTCCGTCCGCTGATAAGCCCTGCACCGCCTGCACGCTTGTTGATGATGGCTGTGCTAACTGCTTCGGCCATATCGCCTGCGCCTTTGCTTTCTCCACCGCTGTTTATCAACCCTGCACGGCCCATGTAGCAATTGGCAACCTGGTAGCGGCACAAATCGATGGGATGGTCGGTGGTAAGGTCGCTGTAAACCTTGGCGTGGGTCTTACCAAAATTGATGGCATTATACCCGCCGTTGTTAGTAGGTAATTTTTGTTTGATTATATCTGCCTGAATGGTAACGCCCAGGTGGTTGGCCTGACCCGTGAGGTCTGCAGCGGTATGATAATCCACACCATCTTTTTTGAAACCATTGTTGCGCAGGTAACACCACAAAATGGTAGACATGCCCAGTTCATGTGCCATTTCAAAAGCAGCAGAAACTTCCTGAATCTGGCGGGCACTTTCGTCGCTGCCAAAGTAAATAGTGGCTCCAACAGCGGTAGCTCCAAGGTTCCATGCCTCCTGAATGCTTCCGTACATAATTTGATCAAACTTATTTGGATAGCTCAGTATTTCATTGTGGTTTATTTTAACAATGAAGGGAATTTTATGGGCGTATTTGCGTGAATTGGCCGCCAGCACCCCAAAGGTAGAGGCAACGGCATTACAGCCACCTTCAATGGCCAGTTTAATGATATTTTCAGGATCAAAATAGATAGGGTTGGGCGCAAAAGACGCTCCACCGCTGTGTTCTATCCCCTGATCTACAGGCAAAATGCTCATGTAGCCGGTCCCTGCAAGACGTCCTGTATTGTATATCTGCTGAATGCTACGCAAAACCTGAGGACTGCGATTGGTCTGCGAAAATACCCTGTCAATAAAATCCGGACCGGGTAAATGCAGCTGATCTTTCGAAATGGTTTTACAGGTGTGGTTTAGCAGACTATCTGCATCACTGCCGAGCATTGAAATAATATTTGAATTAGCCATGTGTGATGTGTTTTAGGGTATTTTTGTGAAATATCACGGCAAAAATACACAAAATGACAGAAGTAACCCCAATTTTAAGTGCAAAGGATATGGAACAGGCCTTTGAAATTCGACGTCAGGTATTTGTCATAGAGCAAAAAGTAGATCCTGCCGAAGAATATGATGAGTTTGAAAGCACTTGCATACAGCTACTGGCAAAGCATGATGGGGTTTCCTGCGGCACGGCAAGAATTCGCAAAACAGAGAACGGCACCAAGCTGGAACGTTTTGCTGTATTGGCTTCATACAGGGGCAAAGGCGTGGGGGCCGCACTGGTTGAGGCGTGTTTGCAAAGACTGGAGGCCGGAACATACGCATACATGCATGCCCAGGAACATGCATTAGAATTTTATGCCAAGCATGGTTTTGAAGCCACCGGCGAACGTTTTTGGGAGTGCGAAATCCCCCATTTTAAAATGTGGAAGCTCGTTTAAACCTCAGATTCTCCAATCTGTTGACGCCACATGGCATAATAAAGCCCTTTGGATGTCAATAGCTCATCATGGGTGCCTTTTTCGGTCACCATTCCTTTTTCCAGCACATAAATACAATCTGCATGCATAATTGTGCTGAGCCGGTGTGCAATCATCACGTTAATCCTATCTTTTTGATGACTAATCTCGCGGATGGTCTGGGTAATTTCTTTTTCGGTTAGACTGTCTAAAGCACTGGTGGCCTCATCAAAAACCATCAGATCTGGATTTCTGAGCAATGCTCTGGCTATGGAAATTCGTTGTTTTTCACCGCCGGAGACTTTAATCCCGCCCTCACCTATTGTGGTATCCAGCCCATTTTCACAGCGATTGAGCAGCGAATGTGCAGCCGATTTTCTCAAGGCGGTTTGCATTTGCTCGTCTGTGGCACCGGGATTTACAAACTGAAGGTTTTCCCTTAGTGTTCCGCTAAACAACTGACTTTCCTGGCTTACCACACCCAGTTTTAAACGCAATTCAGATAATCTAATTTCCTCGGAAGGGATGTCGTTATAAAACAAATGTCCTGTTTCGGGCTTGTATAAACCCACCAGCAACTTAACCAGTGTGCTTTTGCCGCTGCCGCTGGGCCCTACCACCGCTATGGTTTCGCCTTTTTTGAGTGTGATATTGATCTGATCCAATGCCAGTCTTGAAGAAGACCGGTGACGAAATGTAACATCTTTAAATTCTATTTTTTCGATTGCACCTAAAACCTGGGGATGTTTTGGTTCCGGCTCTACCGGCGTTTCCAAAAGTTCACGGTAACGTCCAAGACTAACCTGGGCTTCCCGCCAAACCTGAATAAAGGTACCAAGCTCTTGTAATGGATTAAAAATAAAGAACGTATAAAACAGAAACTGAATGTACATGCCTGGTGTAATTCTTGAAGTAAATACCATCCAGCTGAGAAACAACAGCAATAGATTTCTCATCAGGTTTACCGTGGTACCTTGCACAAAGCCCAATGTTCTGACTTTTTTAACTTTCATCAGCTCCAGACCCAATATTTTCAGTGTATTTGAGCGAATACGGCGTATCTCCTGCCCAATCAGTCCCAGACTTTTAACCAGTTCGATGTTCCTTAAACTTTCGGTGGTGGTTCCCGCCAGCGCACCGGTTTCGGCCACAATTTGTTTTTGAACAGTTTTAATTTTTTTGCTAAGAAATGAACTGGATATACCTACCACCAGCATAGCTACCAAAAAAGCAGGCGCTATAAGCCAGTGAACCATAAAACTAGCTATAAACACTACACATACGCCCACCACACTGGCATACAGGAGCCCCACCGCCATGGTCATTAATTTTTCGGTATCGGTGCGCACTTTCTGCAACACATTCAGGGTTTCACCGCTGCGGCGATCTTCAAATACCTCGAAAGGAAGTTCCATGGTATGTTTGATGCCATCCATAAAAAGACTGGCACCTATTTGTTGCATTGCTACATTGATGAAATAATCCTGCAGATTTTTAGCAATTCTGCTGACCATGGCAAACGAAATACCCAGCAGCAGCCAGCCCATTACACCATAGATAAAATCAGAACCTGTAAAGTCACTAAAACGCAGCAGATAAAGGTCAATTATGTTCCTGCCCACCCATGGATCCAGCATTGAAAAAATCTGTGATACCGAGGCCAGAAAGAGTGCCAGTATAACCGTTCCCGACTGTGGTTTGATATATTTAAGAAGCAGTTTCAAATTTGTTTCAACAAATTTACGCTAATTAATTGAAAATTATGACTGTTTACCCGAATATATAATAAAGTTTTTCCTTGTTAATATCAAAAAAATTGCTTACATTAAGATGTAAGCAGACAAGTTTTGTAAAAAGCCAGCAAACCGGAAATCAGATGCCGGGTATTATATTGTTCATCAATGAGTGTATGTGCATTTTTCACAAGTTTTTCGCTTAATTCAAAATCCGAATGCATGCGTATCATGGCATCTGCAAATTGGCCAGCTGTGTCGGCTATAAGGATTTCTTTTTCATGAATTGCGGGAATGCCTTGAATACCAACTGAAGTGCTGATTACCGGGACGCCGGCATTAAATGCTTCCAATATTTTCACCCTGATACCCCCGGCTGCAAATACCGGCACCAGCATTACACCGTGTGTTTGCATAAAATTGGTGGCACTATCAATTTCGCCGTGCAAAACAACGCCTTTGCTTAAAAATCGTGAATCAGATTTGGATAGACCTTTACCTGCCAGGTGTAATTCAGCAGAAGGCATCCTACTTTTTACCATAGGCCAAACTTGGTCGGTGAGCCATTTTACACCCTCCAGATTGGGTATCCACTCCATGCTGCCGATGTGAAAAAATGAATTTTTATTGTAATCTTTACTTGACGTGGAGCTAATTTCCTGGCCAACAGGCAGCAAATACATGGGCTTACCCGGTGCAAGCGAGAGAAAAAGCTGCTCATCTGCAGCCGTAATGGGTATGATTGCATCCACCTCATTTAACACCCTAATTTCATAGTGCTTTAGCTGTGCTGCCAGAAACTTAAAATACAAGCGTTTCAACCAGTTTGAGCTACCTGCAGACAGTCGTTCCCATATCTGAAATTCGGCATTGTGCTGACGAAGCGAAACGGGCAATCCCGCTACTTTGATTACCGATAGAAACGGGGCCGCATACAGACCTTCAATCTGAACACAATCAAACTTTTCACGCTGGAGCAATGCCGCAAGTGCCTGTTTGGCTGAATTGTCTTCAAATCTGGAAATATTGTAATTCCTGCCTGAAAGCAACGCTAAAAACGCTCCCATCGCAGTAGGGTTGGCATCCAGTGGCACATCCACAACCCTGCAGAATGAGAAATGTTCATTTATTTGCTCTTTACTTACAAAATGCTTTCGGGTATTAAAACTGAAGTAAACCACTTCAGCACCTTGTTCAGACAACCCTTTCAACAGCTGATAGGTGGCAATTGCACCTCCGTCATGCAGGGGCCATGGAATGCGACTGCCCAGCACCAGAATCTTCACGGTTTTTTTCTTTTAATGTAGGATAACAGGCGTAATTCTCTGCTTGTTTGCGGTAAAAGGTCTCCATTTTCATTTTTTACATTAACCCACAACAAGCGATTAAAAAACTTCTGATAGGCCTCTAAGCTCAAAATAGCGCTGTCTGAAGCCGCTTTTACAGTTATGTAAATTCCAATGGGAAACAATATGGCACTGCTCATCCACATGCCACCCCAGATGGGCAGAACCCCTTCCTTGCCTATCTTCTCACCCACCATATTAATAGCATAGAAGAGCACAAAAAGCAAAACACTGATTACCAGGGGCATTCCTATGCCTCCCTTTCGAATGATAGCACCCAGTGGAGCAGAAATAAGGAACAGCATAATCAATAGCACTGACAAAGTGAACTTCTTATGCCATTCAACCTTGTAGGGTGCCAGTTGTTCTTCTTCATACTTAATTCCGGTAATCAGTCCATCCAGCGTGCCTTTAAATCCCCTGGCACTATTTATGGCACTTGCAAGCACTCCGACTTGCTCGGTAGTTGACTTTTTAAACCGGTGCGGCAGGAATATTTTCACATTGGAAGACTCACGGCTCTTTGCAGGTAGATCCGGTCTGTTTTTAATTCCTAGAATACCGGGTAAATGCATATACCTTACCAGAAATCCAGCATTTTCCTTTTTTTGCTTATCGATTCTCTGGTCTGCTGTGTCAAGTTCATGCTTCAGTTCCTGAATATTCATGAGCCGATAATCGCCTTTGTAAGCATCTCTTTCGGTAAACTTCAAATCCAGACTGCTAAGGTCGATGATCATTTTTTGTTTTTCGAACCTCATCTGATTAAAAGGGGCTGTTCTTGAGTAATCCGGGTTCTTGGTCATTTCATCATACCGTACTCCATTAAACAACGTGAAAAACAATGTTCTTTTATCGGGCGAAAGCACCATGCTTCCCTTTTCAGCTCTGATTACATTCAATCTTTTACTTTCATCGCCTTTGTATTCATAAATCAACACATCTTCTACCCCTTCATTGTCTGCATTTTTTTTACCAACGCGGATAGAAAAACCATCAATTTGCTGGTAAAAAACCCCTTCCTGTATGTTAAAGGCAGGTTTTTTTTGCCTTAGATCCCATAGCAGTGCTTTTGCTTCAAGATTGGCCTTGGGAATTACAATATTCATAAAAAAGAAATTCACCACAGCCAATCCCAGCATCAGAAAGAATACCGGACGTAGAATTCTGAATAGTGATATTCCATTGGCTTTTAGGGCAACCAGCTCAAAACTTTCACTCAGATTCCCAAAAGTCATTAAACCTGCCACCATCACGGTAAGTGGTAATGCCATTGGTACTAGATCTGCTAATGAATAGAAAATCAGCTTCATTAAAATGAGTGGCTCAATACCCTTCCCAACCAGCTCATCAATATATTTCCAAAGAAACTGCATGAGAAATAAAAACATACTGAGCACAAACGTTACCATAAATGGGCCAATGAAAGACCTCAACACCAGTAAATCAATACGTTTCAGCAGTGTTTTATTTAACATCATGAAATTTTGAGATGCCCGTTTGGATATGGCTTCAAAGTTACATATTTCGTGCCGAGAATGTGGCTATATCAATAAAACACAAAACCGGAGGGTATAATTCCAGCTTTGAATTTCGATATTTCCGCTCCGCTGCTATTTAATATGTAGACAGTTCCTTTTGATACATAATCTGCCGCATCACATAGAAAAATTAAATTTCTGGAAGGATGATAAGCGATATGATAGAAATTGGCTCCGCTTCTTTTGTAAATAGGGGTTACAGGAAGTTTAAGCTCATCAATACCCATGGAATAAACCCCGTTTGACAGGTAATACAATGTATCTCCCCCGTCATTGATACAGAGTGATGAGGCATAGCCGGAAAGTGGCATGGTAAAATCTTTCATTTTCTTTCCATCGGAAGACCATTGCTGTAATCTGCTGAAGCCACTATCATTAAATGACGCCAGTGCCCACACATGGCTATTTTTATCTTTCACCATCCAACGCAACCCCTTTCCAATGTATACACTGTCGGCTTTTCTGAGTTGTACAGCGTCGTATTTTCTTATCCAGCCATCATAGCAGGCCACCCAAACTTTGCCACCAGTGTTAACCATTTGTTCAGTCCAGGAACCGGTGTGTAATTTTGCCATCAGCTGATTTCCCGTTAAATCGCGAACCTGCAAGGTCCCGGACCATAAATCGGTTATCCATACCTGATTTTCAACCCTCAGGGCATAGCGTGGCGAACCCAGTGAAGTAATGCTGTATTTTTCTTTCAGGGTATGACTATCCAGCACTGATATCTTTCCGGTATTGTTCAGCACCAGCCAAATATCTCCGTTGATAATACTACCGCTTTGAAGTACATCGCCCAGGGGCTTACCATTCACTTGCTGATATACATTGGATTTCAGCAAACCTGAATCAAGATTATAAAGATCAACGCTGGCATTCGACCACATAAAATTCCCTTCGTTTAAGACCAGGACGGATGAGGAGCCCGCATTTACTGTTTCAGGCAATGGTATTTCTTTCCGGCAAGCGAAAAGAAATACCGTAAGAAAAAAAACGCCTGATATAATCCTCATTATTTTATCACCTGTATGTTCTCTGATAATAATCCTGCACGGGTTAAAACCTGCAATACATAGGTACCCTGCGGCAACTGCGAAAGCGGTATTTGTGCACTTTTACCGGTCAAATCCACCTTGGAAAGCATCCTGCCGGCATAATCAAAAACCATGGCAGAAAGCAGCTCAGATTCAGCTTTTACATTGAGTACATCATTTGCCGGAACCGGATATATACTGTATGTTTTATGATTGTTTTTCAAGGCATTTAAACCATAAAATTCAATACCATCCAGAACAAAAAATGCTGGCGTATTCATCCCAAACTGCCCGTTATCAGAGCTTAACAACTCAAATGCAATGCTATCGGTGTAGGCATCTTTCAAGGTTACAAATTTCCATTGATTTAAGATGTAGTCTTTGGCTGAATCGCTAAAGCGAAAATCCGCCAGCACCACCCGCTGACTATCCACTGCTTTTTTCTGTTTGTAGCAGCGAATGATGAGTACAAATGAATCTTGATCCTTCCCTGTTTTACCTCCAAATTTTTTACCTACAAAATCACCAAACTTCATGCTATTGTAGGCATAGGTAGAATTGCTCACATAAAACCCTTTCAGTGGATAATCCCCAGTATTTTTTCTTTTCAAATTAAAAAAACTACCGTTTTGCCCTACCATAAAAGATTTGCCAATGCCATTTTCTACACCATAACCTGTGGCAGAACCATATGTATGTTTGGTAAAATCCGAGGGTTCCGCTTTATTATAAATTATTTTAGACAATGCCCATCCGCTCGCCCAATACTTATAGGTTGTATCCCAGCTTACCGGAAAGTACATTTCGCCGGTACTGAAGTAATGCATCTTGCCTCCATCACTGCCATTGAGCGTCTTTCCTGAGTCGAGTGTAATGTTTTCAAAACCTTCTGAAATTTGTGCCTGCAAGGCAGCTGTTGATGCTAACATCAAAAGAAAAGCGATTTTTTTTAGTTGTTTCATATTTTATACTTTTTGCTTGCTAATTGGAAATTTACTTTTAACCAGAAACTGCGCAGAGGCATTGGCCTTCCAGGCATCACTTCATAGCTGTGGTTAAAAACATTATCAGCTCCTGCCGATAAGGTTATGGCATGTTGTTTCATCTTAATCTCTTTCCCTGTTTGCATTGAGAAGAGTGCATAACCAGGCAGCGCCGACAGATTGTCTGTACTGGTGTATCTCATGCTTTGCCACTGGCAAATTGTATTTAGGTACCAAAGTTTTCGTTGCATTTTAAATGAACTTGCTCCGGAAAAACGGGGCACAAAAAGGGCATTAAATCGATTGTTATTGAAATGCATTCGAGCTTTACACCATTCCATACCCGTTTGCCAAATCCAATGGATTTTTCCGGCTTCTCCGGAAACGCGGGACGAAAGCTGAAATCCGTTATATTCTCCGTACTGCATGTTTCGTGCAGACCAGATATTGTTTTCGGGGAGCCAAACGATGGGGTTATCAAGGAATCTGGCCCAAATTGTTGCGGAAATATTCCATTTTACAGATCCTGTTGACTGCCCTGCAACCAAACCGGCTTCCGCATTTCCGCCGCTTTCGGGTTTGAGATTCGGATTACCACCGCTACTCCAATATATATCATTTAGTGTTGGGCGTCTGAAACTATTACTTATGGCGGCTTTAGCAGACAACAATTTGTGGATGGCATATTCTGCCGAAAGGGAATTGACGGCAATCCGTTCATGCCATTCCCAGCGACTGCTTGCCGACAGGCGGTAATTTTTACTTTGTCTGTAAAAAGCCACAAATTGAGCAGGAAACACCTGGTCTGTTTGGCTAGTATATTGCCGCGAATTACCTGAAACATTCCATAAATCAGCACCTGCAACGGCGTTCCATTTCCCTACATGAAAGTGAAATTCCTGCTGAATTTGTAAGCTCTGTGAGCGACTGCTATCCGGTGCTGTATTACCCGGCAACTGAAAAATGATTCGATCTTCAATCAGTCCAAACCGCTGCACCCACTTAATTTTATTCGATTGGTAATTTGCATGCACAGCAAGTCGCCGGTTTTCGTCCTGTTGATTTCCCAGCGAAGACGTTCCGCCTGCCGAAGTACCGAGACCACGGGTCCCCTTCTGCCATTCAGCATGTGCTCCAAATTCCCATTTTTTATAATGAAATCCGGCTGACAGACGGCTGCGCAGCTGCTCTCTGGATGCAAACTGCATTTTACCTTCATTTTCAAACCCAATTTTGTAGGGAAAGTCATTGTCAATTTTGAACCATTGATTATCCCATGACAAAAAAGATCTCCGTTTGCGCATCCCAAAATCGCCATGTATCTGGCGCATTCCAAAGCTTCCGGTCTGGATTGATGCGGAGACAGATTCCCCAAATTTTGCAGGATTGACATGCTGAAGTGCCAGGGTACCACCAACGCTGCCGCTGCCGTAGAGTGATCCGCTGCTGCCTTCTGTGAGCAAAATCCGGGTTGATGCATCGTTTTGCAGCAAACTAAGATCGGCCATACCGAGCATGGGATTATTCAGCACAATGCCATTCCATAATATTTGCAATTGTGAAGGATCTGCACCACGCCTGCTCAGCGTACCAATACCGGAGGGGCCATATTGCCTGATACTGAGCCCGGCTGCGGCAAGTTCTCTGTTGAGCAGATTACCAGTTCCATGCTCAAAATAGCATACATTTTTACCAACTGCCGCATATTGAAGGCGCCTCCCCTCAATGTAAGCGGTATCGGCTGCCGGAAATGTATCCGGTGCTGTCAGCATGAGCGGTATGCAGTATAATATGCCTGTCATGTTTGCATGGCCGCAATGGAAATAAAAATGCAATAGACCGGGAATACCCAATTCAGTGCGCCTTTTTTCCCGAAAGCGAGCTTACGTTTTTGCTACTGGCAGGTCTTCTGACTCCCCCTGATTATTTCGGCGCCTTCCCATTGGTATCTTCAACAGTGGCTAAGATTGCCGAAACCCTTGCGGGCCGGGGTTACAGCTGCGGGTACAGTCCCGGTCTTTCACCGGAGTTCCCTTTTCATCCTCGGTGAACATATTCACCGAAGAACCAGATGCGATGCAAAAGTATGGTGTTTTGTGTAAATTTTTTAAGTCTAAAGACTAACAATTATTAAGCATTTATCCACCAAAAAAATGAGTTGATCAATTTAATGGCTGCAAAAATGGCTTTGTAGGATTGTATTCAGTATTTTTGCAAGATGCGGTTAATAATATTTTGTTTACTGGGATTTTTTGTGCCATTATCCGCTGTGGCGCAAACAGGAACCTGGACATTGGAACAATGTATAGAGCAGGCCTTAAAAAACAATATTGATGTGCAACTTGCCGGTGTATCGGCACAGCAGGCCTCTCAGACCTGGAAAAACAGCATTGCAGCGGCCACTCCTGATATAAATCTCAATGCCGGGCAATTCTTTCAGTCAGGCCGAAGTATTGACCGATTTACAAACCAGTTCGTTCAAACTACGGTAAGCAGCAATAATTTTCAATTGCAAAGCAGCGTGCTCCTCTATGCGGGCGGTCAAATCAGGAATGGTATTAAACAAAGCAATTACCTCTGGCTGGCCAGCGAAAGTGATTTGAAAACTATTGAGCAAAACATCGCTTTGAATGTGGCCAATTTATTTCTTCAAATTATTCAGGCCAAAGAATTAAATGCCAGTGCAGAAGAAACTTTAAAGAATACCAATTCACAGCTGCTTAGAACCAAAAAATTGTATGAGGCGGGTGTTGTAAATGAAGGTCAGGTATTGAATCTGGAGGCACAAAAAGCAAATGATGTGACTGCTTTGACCAATGCACGAAATCAAGAGACACTGGCACTCACAAACCTCAAAATGATGCTTAGACTGCCGGCTGAGAGCAAATTTGACATCATTCGTCCCGAAATAACGAATTACAGAGTAGAACGATATCCTGCAGACCAGCAGCAGTTGTTCGACAGTGCCATAAAGCGCAGGCCAGATGTTCAGGCGGCCATGTACCGTCAAAAGGCGGCTACCTACGCCCGAAAAATTGCCCGTGGTGGAATGATGCCCGTGCTGTCGGCAGGCGGCAATTTGAGTTCGGTTTATTCCAGCAATGCAAAAACCGTTTCGTCTGCTACGATTTCCGGGTTCGAAGCCATAGGAAGGGTTCAGGGCACCAATGAAATAGTGGAGGTACCCAATATTCATTATACCCTGCAAACCATTGATTTCACCAAACAAATCAGAGACAATTTCGGACAATCTTTGGGTTTTAACTTGTCATTACCTATTTACGGCAAGTTGCAGGCACGCAATACAGCCCTCAGGGCAACAATTGATGAAATTAGGGCTAAATTAAATTCAGAAAAAATAGTTCAGAACTTATACAGTGAAGTTGTATCTGCATACAATAGTTTCTCCTCTTCCATGGAGCGTTATGAAGCTGCGATCAAAGGGTTGGAGGCACAGGTGAGAAATATGGAATTTGTAACTAAACGCTTCGAGGCAGGACAATCCAATGTTTTTGAGTTGCAACTGGCACAAACCAATGCAACTACTGCTAAAAACAACCTTACCTCGGTTAGGTTCGAATACATTTTTAGAAAAATGGTACTGGATTTTTATATGGGTAAACCCCTTGGATTATAAACATGAAGAAGAAGAGAATTATTTGGATTATCATCGGCTCATCAGTGCTTATATTACTGATTATTGCCATACTACGTAGTGGTAACAACGAAATCAGGGTTAGCACAGACAAAGTTGTGAACAGAACCATCACTGAAATTGTGAGTGTGAGCGGTAAAATACAGCCGGAAAGCGAAGTAAAAATCAGTGCTGATGTGAGCGGTGAAATCATTGAAATGGCAGTGATGGAAGGCGATAGTGTCAGACAAGGTCAGCTGTTGCTACGCATTAATCCTGAGCTCTATGAAACCACAATCAGTCAGCTTAGTGCCAATTTGGACAATGCCCGTGCAAGCATGGCCGGTAGTGAAGCCCAAAAAGCCAGGGCTGCTGCATCATTGATTCAGGCAGAAGCCAACTACAAAAGACAAAAGCAACTCCATGAACAAAAAGTAATCAGTGAACAGGAATGGGATCAGGCAAGGGTGCAGTTTGAGGTTGCCAAGGCAGATGCCGTTTCAGCTGAAAAAAATACACTTGCCGCAAAATATGCTGCTGCCAGTGCGGCAGCCAGACTGGAAGAAGGCAGAAGAAATTTGGGAAGAACTTCCATTTATGCACCCGCAACAGGCATTGTTACCCAAATGAACAGTGAAAAAGGAGAACGTGTGGTGGGAACTGCCCAAATGGCAGGCACCGAAATTATGAGAATCAGCAACCTCAATGTAATGGAGGTTGAGGTGAACGTAAATGAAAATGATATTGTTCGCATTAAAAATGGTGATAATGCCGATATCAAAGTAGATGCCTACCCTGACAGGGTTTTTAAAGGTTTGGTAACTCAAATCGCCAATAGTGCCAAATTCAACAGCACCCAATTGTTAACCGATCAGGTAACCAACTTCGTAGTGAAAGTGCGCATTCTCCCCGAAAGTTACGCAGATCTGGGCATGGGCAGAAAACAACCGTTTCGACCCGGGATGACAGCAACCGTAGACATTAAAACCATTTCGAAAAATAACGCTTTGTGTATACCTATTTCTGCGGTTACTACCCGAAATCCGGCTAAAAAAATCGAACCTACGGACAGCAAGGATAAAAAGACTAAAATTGAGGAGCCCAAAAAAGAAGATAAAGGCACTTGGGTTTTACTTTACAACAACGGAATACTGAAATCAGTGAAG
>JBILTS010000055.1:0-14008 GCA_044371405.1 Bacteroidia bacterium | reverse complement strand
GAATAACCGATATGAAGTGTTTCACTATCAATTGATTCTGTAAATTTGCGGGAACGTATTTTATTAATGCTTGTATTTACTACAATACGACGCATCCATGTTTCAAGACTGCTTTGCCCCCGAAATGCCGACATGTTATCGAATATCTTAACAAAAGCTTCCATCAATACATCCTCTGCATCTTCTCGATTCTGGCAATATCTCAAACTAACTGTCAACAATTTAGAAGCATAGGATTTCCACAGTTGCTCCTGGCATTTCCGGTCTTCCCGTATGCATCCATCGACCAACTGTTGCTCTGTCATAGCCAAAATTATTAAGGGTGAGCATCGCTTTCCTGTTGTTATTGACAATACAAGAATGCAATTTGCTGCCTGTGGTTCAAAATTATTTTAAATATACCAAAAAATAAGCAGATTTCCAAATTAGAAAGACAATTTAAGGGGTTAAATTTGCGTACTTAAGCTTGAAGATTAAAACCATCATACTGGCAGGTACTTTTCTGTTTTTAACAGAAATATTTGGACAGGGCGTTGCCATTAAAACATGGCGGGGATTCCCTTCATCGCCAAATAAAGAATGGGCAAAATGGGCCGATAGCGTTCTAAAAACCCTACCCCTTCGTAAGCAAATCGGACAGATGATGATGGTTGCAGTATGGAGCAACAAAGGTGCGGAACACATAAACGAAACAGAAAAATTAATTTACGATTACGGCATAGGCGGCTTGTGTTTTTTTCAGGGACACCCACTTAAACAGGCATACCAGACCAATTATTATCAGCAGATTTCAAGTTTACCCCTTTTGGTATCTATCGATGCGGAATGGGGATTAAACATGCGGTTAAAAACCTTGCCTAAATTTCCATATCAGATGACACTGGGCGCCACCGGCGATGAAGACTTGATATACAAAACCGGCAAAGCCATGGGTATGCAATGTAAACGACTGGGCATCCATATCAATTTTGCTCCGGTGGTTGACATCAATACCAACCCGGCCAACCCAATCATCGGATTCAGAAGTTTTGGAGAATCTCCTGAAAAGGTAAGCCGTTATGCCAGTTTAATGGAAGAAGGCCTGCAAAGCACAGGGGTTATTGCCTGTGCCAAACACTTCCCCGGACATGGAGACAGTGAAACCGACAGCCACAAGGAACTACCCACAATCAGTGCCGGCAACGGGCGCCTAGACAGTGTGGAACTGCTTCCATTCAAAACGCTCATAGAAAAAAATGTAGGAAGCATAATGACAGGCCATCTTGCAGTTCCCGCATTAGACTCCTCCGCCAATACACCAGCCAGTCTTTCTAAGCCCATTGTAACAGGTTTATTGAAGGAAAAACTCGGCTATGATGGTCTGGTTATTACCGATGCTCTTAATATGAAAGGTGTATCCTCCCTGTATGGGCCAGGATATGCGGAAGCCAAGGCCGCTCTGGCAGGGAATGATATTTTGCTTTTCCCCGAAAATGTTCCGCTGGCAGTTGATTTGATTGAAAACATGGTCAGAAATGGTGAAATTGACAGTGCAGAACTAAGCCGCAGGGTATTTAAAATATTATTTTACAAGGCACTGGCAGGTTTGCAGACCTACAAACCAATCGCCACTGAAAATCTGATGAAAGATTTAAATGCTATCTGGAAAGCAAATAATCCGGAACCGGCAGCCGAAAAGGCCATCGCAGTATGCAAAGACGATTACGGCTTTTTACCGCTATTACCCCATACAAAAATAAAAACTGCCTGGATAGGCATCGGAAAAAACAACATCTATCCATTTGAAACTGCACTGCGTTCAGAACATATTATATCCGCCTATTTGCTTCACAGAGACAGTAACGCCGGCTACTTTAACCGCATGTTGGACTCCATCCTTTGTCATAATGATCGCATCATTATCAGTCTTCATGACCAGCCATTATGGGGCAAAGAAAGAAATACGCTTCCGAAAGATGTTGTGACGTTTATTACGTCTGCACTAAAGGCCAAACCGGGAGCACTGGTGGTATTTGGAAGCCCCAATTTATTGCAAAACCTGCAAGATATTCCCTGTTCTGTAGTTGCCTATGAGGACGGATCCAATTATCAGTATATGGCAGCGCGTATTTTATTTGGAGCCAATTCATCACGGGGCAACCTGCCGGTGAGTGTGCCGCCAGCATTAAAAGCCGGCGCTGGTTTAAAAGTCAATTCCCACTGGTCTGAATACCTGTCAGACAGTCCTTTAAACAATGGATTCTCGAGTGATTTTACCCGTAAAATGGACAGTCTGCTGGGCTATTATTCCCGTCAAAAAGCCATGCCGGGCGGGCAGCTGTTGGTGCTTAAAAACGGGAAAAGCGTATACAACCAAGCTTATGGGCACTTTGAATACAATGGCACAAAGACGGTAAGTTCTTCAGATTTGTATGATCTGGCATCTGTAACCAAGGTTGCCGCCTCCACGCTTTGTATTATGAAGTTGTATGAAACCAAACAGATAAAATTGGATGCACATCTTCATGCCTATTTGCCGGAGCTGAAAAAAACCAACAAATCAAAACTCACCATCAGACAGTTGATGACGCATGGTTCCGGCTTGCAGGCCTTTATCCCCTTCTACAAAGAGGCCCTCTCTTCTCCCGGATTATTTAGCAAAACGTTCGACTCAGCCCATGCTATTCAGGTTTGTGATTCAATGTGGATGAGACAAACCTACACCGATACCCTTTGGCAGAAAATCATTGCTTCTGATTTAAAAAACAAAGGTCAATTTGTTTATAGTGACCTGGGATTCATTATTCTGGGCAAGATTGTGGAAAGGGTTTCAGGGATGTCGGTAGCAAAGTTTGCTCAGCTTCATTTTTATGATCCTATGCGCTTGAAACGCACGCTCTTCCAACCCTCCGAACGCTTCTTTAAAAGTGAGATAGCCCCAACCACCGAAGACAACTACTTCAGGCAACAACGGATACAGGGCTTTGTGCACGACCCTACCGCGGCCATATTGGGCGGCGTGGCAGGTCATGCTGGTTTGTTTTCCAATGCAACAGAACTGGGGAAAATCATGCAAATGCTTAACAACGGCGGGCAACTTGAAGGTAAAAGATACCTAAAACCATCAACAGTTGCACTATTTACGGCAGCTCAAAAAGGCACACACCGCGGACTTGGTTTTGATAAACCCAACGGACAACCCGGGGCAAAAGCCAATATTTCGGATAAAGTACCGGGTAGCATGTTTGGACACAGCGGTTTTACCGGCAACTGGGCATGGGCCGACCCCGGAAATCAACTGGTGTTTGTTTTTCTGAGCAATCGTACTTACCCTGATGAGCAAAATAAAAAGCTCATTCAGGAGAATGTTCGAACCAAGGCCCTGGAATTGGTTTATTCGGCACTCAGGCCCTGATAAAATCT
Organism: Bacteroidia bacterium; assembly: GCA_044371405.1. Lineage (GTDB taxonomy): Bacteria > Bacteroidota > Bacteroidia > NS11-12g > UBA955 > RGEC01. The sequence continues at coordinate 10,606 of JBILTS010000055.1, read as the reverse complement.
TCTGGAGTTAATCCGCCCATGTTTCCGCTGCTCATCAGCAAAAGCACATTTTTTCTGTTTTTATCCCAGGCCTTTCGAACGGCTTCTTTCAAAAGAGCCGGATCATTGAATTCAAAGCAATGCCCCACCTGCTCGGCAATATAACCATATGGAGGAACCGGCATTCTTTTCAGTCCAAAAACATGGGGATCATAAAGTACAAATGCATGTTCTGCGGGAGACAGCGTGCTGCGGTAACCGGGCAAAAAATCAGGTTGCAAGCTGCTGTATGTATGCAACTCAAATACCGCAATCAGGTTGTCTTCGGGGTATTGCTCCCGCACTGCTTCTACAGTGGCTTTTACCTTGCTGGGGGCATGGGCAAAATCGCGGTAAACCACTGCATTGTCTGATTCATATACTTTTTCCAGCCGCTTGGCTGTGCCGCTGAATGTTTGCATGGCGGTCCAGAATTGATGACTGTCAATGCCAAGCTCGGCCGCCAAAAGGGCCACACCGGCGGCATTTTGTAAATTATGTCGACCAAAAATATTGAGTTGATAATCCATGCCAGCGATATGCACAATACAACCTGCAGCATTGGAGGTAAAAGCCGGTTCCTGGTAGGATTGATTGGAAAAACCACTGGATTTAGCAAGGTTTTCAAGATCAGGATCACCGGCATACCAGAACCAACGGGCACCGGGCTGTAATGTTTTTAGGAAAATATCAAACTGTGATACATAGTTTTCAAATGTGGGAAACACATTCACGTGATCCCATGCAACCCCGGTAAGCATGGCAAGGTGTGGCTGGTAAACGTGGAATTTGGGCACTGGATGCAACGCCGAAGTGAGGTATTCATCTCCTTCAATCACCATCAGGGGTGCATCGCTAAGTTTCACCATTCGCTCGAAACCCGGGAGCTGAGAACCTACGAGGTAATCAAATGCCAATCCGCTTTCTTTTAAAACATGCATGAGCATGGCTGTAGATGTGGTTTTTCCATGACTGCCACCAATAACAATCCGTTTTTTGTTTTTGGCATGTCGATAAACAAACTCAGGAAACGAATAGATTGGCAAACCCAGCTGCTGGGCCTTGATTAATTCGGGATTATCAGACCTGGCATGCATTCCTAAAATAATGCCATCAAGCTTCTCATGCACTTTTTCAGGAAACCAGCCATAGCTTTCTGGTAACAGGCCTGCTGCCTGCAAACGGGTTTTAGCAGGATCAAATATTTCATCATCACTGCCGGTAACCTGATGTCCATGTGCCTGCAGTTCCAGTGCCATGTTGTGCATGACTGCACCTCCAATAGCAATTACGTGATAAGATTGTTGCACTTCTTTCATGTATGAATCAAAACTAGGGATTTACAGGCCAAAACATAAGCATATAGTTATTCACAGCAGTTGATTTATTGATTTCTGATTCGGAAATTTGATTAATTATGAAAACGCTTCCCGATTTACTTGCTGAATATGGTGAAAGCCATACCGATCATACAAATAAATTAATCCATTTCATTTGTGTACCAGCCATTTTCTGGTCGATATGTGGCATTTTACACACCATCAAGTGGAACCAGTTATCCCCCGGCATCCTGAATGGGCTTGATTTTCCGGCGTTAATGGCGGTATTAATTTACTATTTCAGACTCTCTGCAAAACTTTCTGCAGGATTTCTTCTTTGGGGCATTGTTTGCATGGCCATCTGCAGCGGAATTGAATCGAACTCACTCCCGCTATTCAGTATAGCATTGTCAGTGTTCGCAGCGGCATGGACAGGGCAATTCATCGGGCATCACATTGAAGGCAAAAAACCCTCATTCCTGAAAGACTTGCAATTCCTGTTGATTGGCCCGGCCTGGATTATGCAATTTATTTACAATAATCTTGGATTTAAACTGTAAACAGAGCAAGAAAACGGCTAAGAAATACGTAACAATTTGCTTACTTTTGCACCACTTTTTTAAGCATATATGAAAGTTCTGGTTTGCATGAGTGTGGTGCCTGATACCACCACCAAAATATCCTTCACCGACAATGATACATCCTTTAATGCTCAAGGCGTTCAGTTTATCATGAATCCTTATGACGAACTGGCACTGACCAAGGCATTGGATATTGCAGAACCCGCCGGAGGAACGGTAACCATTCTGCATGTAGGGCCTGCAGATGCAGAACCTGCCATTCGCAAGGCGCTGAGCATGGGCGCCACAGATGCGGTTCGTATCAATGCAGTTCCAACTGATTCTCAGTTTGTGGCTGAACAGATTGCGGCTTATGCCCAAGACAAGGGATTTGACTTTATCATGACGGGCCGTGAAAGCATAGATTACAACAGCGGTGCAGTTTGCGGACTGTTGGGGGCATTGCTAAATATTCCCAGCATCAATGTTATAACCCAATTGAGTGTATCAGGTCAAACGGCCAGTTTGGAAAGAGATATCGATGGAGGGAGAGAAACACTTACCTGTTCTCTGCCTTTTGTGGCAAGTGCCCAAAAAGATTTGTGTGAACCCCGTATTCCCAACATGCGCGGAATTATGGCTGCCAGAACAAAACCCTTGCAGGTTGTAGAGCCATTAGGCACATCCACCCATGTTAGCTATAGCCGCTTTGAGTTACCGCAGCCCAAACAGGGTGTGAGAATGATCAGTGCAGACAATCCCGAAGAGTTGTTACATTTGTTAAGAAACGAAGCAAAAGTTATTTAAAATAAATCACAATGTCAGTAATCGTATTTGCAGAAACCCGCGACCAACAATACAAAAAATCTACACTGGAAGCCGTTTCCTACGGCAAAGAAGTAGCCACAAAAACAGGTGGCAAGGTGATTGCCGTGAGCATTGGAAATGCATCGGATCCCGCATCTCTTGGAAACTATGGAGCTGACGAGGTCATCACCCTTCACGGCGCGGAGTTCGGTTCTTTTAGTCCGGAGATTTATGCCGCAGCATTTGCAGAAGTTTGCAAAAATCATGGCGGAAAAACCATCATTATATCCAACACATACAGTGGAAAAAGCATTGCAGGCCGTGTAGCGATTTTGTTGCAAGGTGCACTCGCTACCAACGTTGTGGATTATCCCGATACTACATCCGGTTTTCGGGTGAAACGAGGCGTATTCAGCGGAAAAGCATTTGCCTACGTGGAAATGCTGTCTGCTACCAAAATATTGGCCATCACCCCAAATTCAGTTGAGATAAAAACCCATGGAAGCAGCGCTGCTGTGACTGCACACCAGCCATCAGCCCTCCCTTCTTCTTCTACCAAAATCGAAAGCACCCAAACTGTAAGCGGCAAGGTGCCACTGACTGAAGCCGAAATCGTGGTTTCTGCTGGCCGTGGTATGAAAGGTCCGGAAAACTGGAATATGGTGGAAGAACTGGCTACCGCCCTAGGAGCTGCCACTGCCTGCTCAAAACCTGTTAGCGATATGCACTGGAGGCCGCACAGCGAGCACGTAGGGCAAACCGGCATTACCATTAAACCCAATTTGTATATTGCCATAGGAATCAGCGGTGCCATACAGCATCTGGCCGGCGTTAGCAGCAGTAAGGTAATCGTGGTCATCAACAAAGATGCAGAAGCTCCTTTTTTCAAAGCCGCAGATTACGGCATTGTAGGAGACGCGTTTGATGTGTTGCCCAAGTTAATCCAGGCCGCAAAATCAACTGCTGCGAGCTAACATCAGACATGAGCACCAAAATCGCCCTGCATATTGTATCCATTTTGCCTGCACATTCCCATGGTGCCTACACCCTGGTGCTGGGCGAAGAAACCGGAAACAGAAAGCTACCGGTGCTAATTGGTGCTTTTGAAGCGCAGGCCATTGCCATGGAAATTGAGGGCATGAAACCCAGCAGACCCCTCACCCATGATTTGTTTGTACAAGCCATGCAGGCAATGGAAGTGGAAGTGGAAGAAGTGATGATTAATGACCTTCAGGAAGGCATTTTTTTCTCCAGAATTCGCTGTAAACGCGGTTTTGACAGTTTTGAACTTGACAGCCGCACCAGCGATGCCATTGCCTTGGCTACCAAATTTAAATGCCCGATTTATGTTAGTGCTAAAATTATGGATGAGGCGGCCTATGATGGCGATGAAAAGGAAGCAGAATCTTTGGAAAGTCCGGGGAGAATGGCACACGAAGAATTGATACCCAGCTCAAAATCTCATGCCGGCCTGGAATCCTATTCACTTGAAGAACTCGAGGCCATGCTGGAAGAGTCCATTCGCGACGAAGATTATACCCGTGCAGCCAAAATCAGGGATGAAATTAAAAAACGGTCTGCATAACGTTGCATCCATAGCCGGCATATTATTGCTCAGCAGCGGCTTTTCCCAATGGTCTATACCTTCTGAAAAACTGCATGGTAAATGGTATTACCGGGCTATTTTTAAAAATGGCTTGAATATACTTTCTTCGGATAAAGATGATACTATGTTCCTAAACACAGAAAAATCGTTATTCTGTTACGACATTAAATCGCTCAATAAGCACCTTGGGGGCACGTATCAAAGGATTTCATCACCACTGGACAGTTCTCCCTATGAAGAGGCGCTGATGTTTCAGTACAACCCTTCCAACGGCGTTCGCAGATTTCACATTATGTTGTGCAGTGATGACAGCTTAATTATTCGCGAAGGCAATATTTTCTTTCATTACAGCAGAAAAAAACCATGAGTATGTTTTTGTATCAGGGTTTATGGGTAACAGGCGAAGAACCCCAGCTGGCATTAAATTCAAGATCTTACCGCTATGGCGACGGATTTTTCGAAAGTATGCGATTTGAGCTGGATTGCATTCAACATGCCGAGCTGCATGAATCCAGAATTCGCAAATCAGCCCTGTTGCTTAAAATGGAAATTCCAAAGTACTTTGATTTACCGGCGCTGGAAAAAGACATTCAGGAATATCTGAATTCCAAGAATATACTTTCTGCCTCGGTGAGATGTACTTTTTTTAGGGAAGGTGAAGGCCTTTATACACCCCGGAATGCCGGCACTCAAATAATTACAGAGGTAAAACCTACCGATTTTAGGGGATACCCGCTGAATGAAACAGGGCTTACGCTTGGCATGTTCAGCGAACTCAGTAAAAACGCCAATTACACCAGCACCATCAAAACAAACAGTGCTCTCACCTACGTAATGGCGGGTTTGCACGCCGCAGAAAATCAATGGGACGAGTGTGTTATTATCAATGATAGCGGCAGAATTGCAGAAACGGTATCCAGCAATATTTTCACTGTAAACGGAGAGTTCATCAACACGCCGCCGCTAAGCGAATATTGCGTAGATGGGGTGATGCGAAAAGTGGTGCTTCAACTGGCCGGTGCGTATGGTTACACTATTCAGGAAAATCCAATCACAACCATTTCACTAAGTGCGGCAGATGAGATATTTATAACCAATGCGGTTAAGGGTATACAATGGGTGGGCGAATATGGTGGAAAAACCTACAAAAACCCTACTGCTAAAAAGCTGTCAGACATGCTAAACAAACCTTTCGTGGGTCTCTGATCCGTATTTTAATTTCAGATGCCCGCATCAGGCGGGGTTAATTAATACAGTGAAAAACTAAAAAGAATGATGGCATAAACTGTTTTCACCGTTTCCTGTGAAGGTAAAATGAAACTCCCATCTTCAGCGCAACAAAGGATAAAGGTTCATTGTAGGTAGTGGTTTCCATAGGTAAGTCAGGATCAAAACCTGACAGCGAAGGATCATTGATTTTCCCTTTTTCGCTGATTTGCCGTTCCGTAAGATATTGCATCTCACGCTTTGAAGCAGGTACTGAAAGATTTCCGTTCATGAGCGTGCGACTTTTTCTAAGTGCAGAAATCCATCCGGCGCTTATACCTGCAAAAAAGGTTGCCTGGCCATTCGTCCAAATCGTAAAATCCTGGTGCACCCTAATACCGGGGCCCCTTCTGTAGTGAACCTCCCGGCGTTCTTCAATCAAATCCGATGTTGTTTTGGTTTGCTGTAATTCCATCCCTTTCATATAAACTGGAAGCAACAATGAAAAACCTGTGGAGCTGTTTATGTTTTTTTTAATTTTAAATTCAAGCGATAATCCCAGATCAACCGTAATGATTTCATGTTTTAGGGCTGAATATGCAGGATCATAAGGTCTCTGGTTATAAAGCATAGTGCCGGAATTGCTCTTTAGGTATGATATTCCGGTAGAAAAAGCCATATTAAGACTATCAGGACGAAAGGCATAACCAGTGGAAAAGGAGTAACCACCAAGCGTGTATGGATTGGCAATTGCACCCATCACTTCTGTTTGGCCAATTTCAAGGGTAGATAAGGATCTTTTATTTAAACCAAAACGATACTCTGCCTCACCATACCATTGCGAGAAAAGTTTACCCGGAAAACCAGCAAGCATGGCCACAACAGCCAGGCAGAAGGCATATTTCCGAGTGGGTCGCATTATTCTTCTGAAAGAAAAGAATATCGGTAATCTTTGGGTGGAACAAACGTTTCCTTAATGGTGCGCTGGTTTACCCATCGAAGCAAATTTACTTTACTTCCTGCTTTATCGTTGGTACCGCTTCCCCTGGCACCTCCAAACGGCTGTTGTCCTACCACAGCGCCTGTTGGCTTATCATTAATATAGAAATTACCAGCTGCATTGCGTAAAGCATGGGTTGCCTTGGCAATTTCATGTCTGTCCTGACCTATTATGGCACCGGTAAGGGCATACTCGCTAGTCTGATCAACCGTTTTAAAAATGGTCGGCCATTCGCTGTCGGCATAAACCCAAATGGTAAGCACCGGTCCGAAAATTTCTTCGCACATCGTAGTATAATCTGCACGCGGTGCCATGAGTATGGTTGGCTGAATGAAGAATCCTTTGGATTTATCAAAAGTTCCACCCCAAAGTACTTCTACCCCATCCTTCTTGGCTTGTTCAATGTAGCTGCTGATTTTATCAAATGCCTTCTCATCGATAACGGCATTTACAAAGTTGCTAAAATCCTCTGTTGGTCCCACTTTCAGGGTGGCCATCTCTTTCAGTAACTTCTCTTTCACGGCGGGCCAAATGCTCTGCGGGATATATACCCTGGAGGCAGCAGAACATTTTTGTCCCTGAAATTCAAAGGCACCGCGCACCATGGCTGCAACGAGCACATCCACATCGGCGCTTTTGTGGGCCAGAATAAAATCTTTGCCACCAGTTTCACCCACTATACGCGGGTAGCTTTTGTATTTGGCAATATTCTGTCCAACAGTGTTCCAAATTTGTCGAAACACGCCAGTGCTCCCAGTAAAATGGATACCTGCAAATTCAGGATGATTAAAAATCACATCTCCGGCATCCGGTCCGGATACATATACCAAGTTTATAACACCATCAGGCAAACCGGCTTCTTTAAAAACCCTCATCAGCACATTGGCACTGTATATCTGGGTATCGGCTGGCTTCCATACCACCACATTGCCCATCATGGCTGCGCTGGTGGGCAAATTGCCCGCAATGGCGGTAAAATTGAATGGTGTAAGTGCAAAAACAAAACCTTCCAGGGGGCGATACTCGAGGCGATTCCAGATTCCTTTGGCATTGGCCGTGGGTTGTTCGCCATAAATTTCCGCCATATAATGAACATTGAACCGAAGGAAATCAATCATTTCGCAAGCTGCATCGATTTCTGCCTGATAGGCATTTTTGCTTTGTGCCAACATGGTAGCGGCGTTGATGGCATAGCGATAGGGACCTGCGAGCAGTTCAGCTGCCTTAAGAAAAATGGCTGCGCGCTGCTCCCATGGCATGTTTTCCCACCCTTCTTTTGCATTGAGCGCGGCATCGATGGCTTGGCTGACATGCTCTTTGTTTCCGCGGTGAAAGAAACCGATTTTATGGGCCCTGTCATGCGGAGGGTAAATGTCGTGGGTGTTGCCTGTGCGAACCTCTTTCCCATTAATATACATGGGTATATCTTCAACACGTCCTCGGGCCTCTGACAGTGCATTTTTCAGGGCGGCTCTCTCCTTTGTACCGGGAGCATATTCATTCACCGGTTCGTTTACCGGAAAGGGAATCTTAAAAAATCCGTTCATATTGGTAGCTGCAAATTTAGGATAAAAACTCAGCGAATTTCCATAAAAACTGCATGCAGGCTGACGCATACTGCTATGCTTATTTGCCCGGTAAACACTACTTTTGAAATATGAAACAAATTGTGCTGATCACCCTGGTATTTTTATGTTTTTCTAGTGGAAGTGGCCACCCACCCAAAACAAGGAAACCAAAAAATATCATCCTGATGATTGGAGATGGAACCGGACTTGTGCACCTGTATGCGGCCTACACAGCGAAGGGAGGGCACTTAAATATATATGATTACGCCAAAGCAATAGGATTGAGTATTACCGCTTCTTTTGATGATTATATTACAGACAGTGCTGCAGGTGCTACTGCCATTTCTGCGGGAAAGAAAACCCGAAATGGCATGATAGGAATGGGACCGGATAGCAGTGCCATAAAAACACTTTCTGAGGAAGCTTTTGAAAAGGGATTCAGCACAGGGGCGGTGGTTACCTGTGAATTGCCACATGCTACCCCCGCTTCTTTTTATGCTCATCAGCCATCCAGAAAAATGTATAGGCAGATTGCAGCAGACATGACCCGAAACCCTGCTGCAACCATCCTGATTGGTGGCGGACTCCCCTATTTCGACACCATTGCATTGAAACAAGCCGGCTACAAGGTTTCTGTGGGAGCACAGGCCATGGAAAACAACAACGGAAATAGACAAATTTGTTTCTCCGATACACTGAAACAACCACTACCGGCGCCACTTCGCGGACCATGGCTGCAGCGTGGATCAATGCACGCGATTGACCATCTGTCTAAAAATAAAAAGGGCTTTTTCCTAATGATTGAAGGAAGCCAGATTGACTGGGGAGCACACAACAACGACAGTGCCCATACACTGGCAGAAGCCATCGATTTTGACGATGCGGCCGGGGCGGTACTTGAATGGGCCAAAAATGATAAAAATACCCTGGTTATTATTACGGCAGACCATGAATGCGGTGGCCTGACTTTGCATGGCTTCAATCCCAAAACCCAAACACCGGCCATGCATTTCAGCTCCGGACATCACACGGCAGAGCCGGTACCTGTTTATGCTTTCGGCCCAGGTGCCGAACATTTTGGCGGCGTATATCAAAATACTGAAATTTACTTCAAAATAAGGCAACTGCTGAAATGGTAATCCGTCAAAAGATCTAAATTCGCCCCGGTGAAATTCTGCATCATCATTCCCGCCAGATATGGCAGCACCCGTTTTCCGGGCAAACCCCTCGCCGACCTTAATGGAGTAAGCATGATAAGAAGGGTGTGGGAGGCCGCCTCAGGTTGTGCGGGTCATAACGGAATCGCGGTTGCTACGGATGATGAGCGAATTGCCAACCACGTAAATACTTTTGGCACTGCCATTATAACCAGTGCTGAGCACCCCAGCGGAACAGACCGCTGCATGGAGGCCTTTGAAAAATCGGGTTTTGATGCCGATGTGATTGTTAATATCCAAGGAGATGAACCCTTCATTAAAAATGAGCAAATCCTTTCTCTGGTAGCATTGTTCAAAAATCCTGAGGTACAAATTGCCACATTAAAAAAGGCCATCGAAGACCGGGAGGAAATAGACAATCCCAATGTTGTTAAGGTGGTGACGGATAAAAACGAGAAAGCCCTTTATTTCAGCAGAAGCCGAATTCCTTTTGCCAGGGATAATGAATCAAAAACTGTGTATTTCAGGCATATTGGCATGTATGCCTATCGAAGAGAGGCATTAAAAGCGATCACCCTTTTGCAACCTTCTTTTCTGGAAGAGACAGAAAAACTGGAACAACTGCGATGGCTGGAAAACGGCTATCACATTGCGGTTGGGGAAACCCAGTGGCAAAGTCCGGCGGTTGATACGCCCGAAGACCTGGAAAAGGCAAAAACTTTCCTGGCAAACAACCCTTAATCTGTACTATTTTAAGTTCCAATTTTCTGCACGGGTGTGCCAAATTTCCGTATATTTGCAGTTACAATGGTCGGATGGCCGAGAGGCTAGGCACGGGTCTGCAAAACCCTCTACACCGGTTCGAATCCGGTTCCGACCTCGAAAAAATAGAAATACCCCTCATCGGGGTATTTTTTTTATCTAATTTGGTTCATGTATTACCACCAAAAAGAAAAAACACCCTGAAAGCAGGGTGTTTTTTCTTGGTTATTAACTTTGACTTAAGCGCCTATCAAGGCCTTGTAATCAGCAGCAGACATCAAACCGTCTAGCTGTGAGGCATCACTGAGTTTCACTTTAACCATCCAGCCACTTCCGTAGGCATCGCTGTTTACGCTTTCAGGCGTGCTGTCCAGTCCGGAGTTAACCTCCAGAATTTCACCGCTGATGGGCATGTAAAGATCGCTCACCGTTTTCACGGCTTCTACGGTTCCAAACACATCATGCTGGTTTAGATTTTCGCCTTGGGTTGAAATGTCAACAAATACGATATCGCCCAGTTCAGACTGCGCAAAATCGGTAATGCCAACGGTGGCTACATCGCCTTCCACACTGATCCACTCGTGATCTTTGGTGTACTTAAGA
>JBILTS010000159.1:0-4265 GCA_044371405.1 Bacteroidia bacterium | reverse complement strand
ACTGTCAAGCGTACAGATTCAGCGTGGAGCAGGCACCAGCACGCATGGAGCAGGCGCTTTTGGTGCCACAGTAAACATGCAAACATTCAGTTCCGAAAAACCCTATCTGCTGTTTTCCAATACCGCAGGAAGTTTTGGCACAATGCGACATTCCATTTCAGGTGGCACAGGTCTGGTCAACAAGCACTGGACGGCAGATTTTCGGCTGTCTTCCATCAATAGCGATGGCTATGTAGACAGGGCTTCGTCAAAACTTCGTTCATACATGGCCGCCCTGGGTTACCAGGGAAAAGGGTGGTCGGTAAAATGGATGTCATTCGGTGGTAAAGAACAAACCTATCAGGCATGGTGGGGCGTACCAAAAGAAAAACTACAGGGCTCAGAATCAGATCTAATCAATCATTATTACCGAAATCTTGGGGTTACATATAAAACCGCTGCTGATTCCGCAAATCTCTTCGGTTCAAATCCCAGAACCTATAATTATTATACCTATCCCAGAGAAATTGACGACTACACACAAAATCATCATCACCTTTACTTCACCGCAAAAACAGGTGTGTACAGTTTTCTCAGTGCTACCCTCTATTACACAAGGGGATTGGGCTTCTTTGAACAATTTAGGCATCAGGATAAATTATCAAACTACCTAATTCCGCCAACCATAGTGGGCACAGACACCATCACACGCAGCGATATCGTTCGCCGCCGCTGGCTAGACAACCATTTGCTGGGAGGTAACATCAACTGGAACCACACCACGGAAAAATCTGAATGGATTATGGGGCTTGGCTTTAACGAATACAACGGCAATCACTATGGCCGTATAGTGTGGGCATCAATGTCGCCCCAAACCCCTCCTGACCTTCAATATTACGGGGGAAGCGGCTTTAAATTGGATGCTTCCTTCTTTGTGAAAAACACACGAAAATGGACCCAACATCTTCAAACATGGATTGATTTACAATACAGACGGGTATATCATTCAGGAACAGGCACCGATAACGACCTGCGAACCATAGATTTCATTGGTAATTTCGGATTCTTCAACCCAAAAGCAGGATTGACATACCAGATCAATAACCAGCGTTTTTACGGCAGTGTCAGTATCGCCAACAGAGAGCCCTCTCGCAGCGATTTCACAGACCACAAAACCGGAGATGTGCCAAAACCGGAACAGCTGACTGACTGGGAACTCGGCTGGAACCATACCGGCAAAACAGGTTCGCTGTTTGTAAATGTTTATTACATGAATTACCGCAATCAACTGGTGCTGACCGGTGAAGTAAATGATGTGGGGTCCGCGCTGAGACGCAATGTGGAAGAAAGTTTCCGCCGCGGTATTGAAATGGGTTTTGAACAGAAGTTAGCAAAACAACTGAAGGCAGGCGGCAACCTGTCACTTAGCCAAAACCGCATTAAAAGCATAGTGAACGTTATTCCTGACTATTTTACCTACCAGCAAAATGACAGTGTTTTCAATGATGTGCCCATCGCCATGTCGCCCGGTATCAATGGTGCCTTTTGGCTTGAATACACCTTACTTAAAAATACCACCGTTCGATATATACATAAATATGTGGGCAGACAATACCTGGACAATACCGGAGACAAATACCGAAGCTTAAACCCATATCAGTTTGCTGAACTTTGGCTGCAAAAAAGCTATACCATCAAATCCGGGGCTGCGCTGGATATACATTTGCAGGTTCTGAATGTTTTTAATTCCCTGTACTCATCCAATGGCTATACCTTTATGTATACATACGGTAGCCGAGATATCACCCAGGAAGTATTTCTCTATCCTCAGGCCGGAAGAAATTTCATGGGGGGCATTACACTGCGCTTTTAATAAAAACCAGTTGCTTTTTTGGGCAAATAGTGTTAACTTTACACTAAGTTGCTTAATTCCCTCCGTCACATGCAGTCGGTTGTAAAAATTATTCTAAGACTAAAATATTATTTTGGTTGCTGCAGGGCCTTTTTATGGGTTTTATTTACACTCATTCTGCCGGTAAACGGCCAGGTCACTTATACTTTGGGCAACACAGGGCACTACACCATTTTCACCGATGGTGGCGGGGCCCTCTCCAATGCCGGTGGCACAGAACTGGGAATGTGGGCAAAAAACACAGGAGCCAAACAAGTAGTGGCCTGGCGCAAATTCAAGACCGCCGGCGATAATACCGGCAGTGACCGCAACCTGCAACCCGGCGATATTGTTACCATTACCGTTTCGGCTACTTCTGCCGTTGGATCAATGGGACTATCGCTAAATGCCAATCCTGCTACAAGTAGCTGGGGAGACAGGCATAGCAATACACGGCTCTACATTCAGTGCGATGACGTGAACACCTCATGGTATGTAAACCACAGCGGGGGAAATTCCACCCTTAATTATAATGTGAGTTCAACCCGCAGGGACTATCAGTTTCGTATTCACATCCTTTCAGAAACCAACTGTAATGTGGAACTCTGGGTAAATGGAACTTTTCATTCCCGCCAAAACAACCTCACCATGAATGGTTCTGCGGGTGCCAATATCAGCCATTTTGTTTTGTATCTGGAAGATGACTGGAATGGCTCTGCCAATGCCGATATTCTCTGGAAGCAGCCTTTTACCCACAATGCAACCGGCAATGTAGATCTGGGCTATTTTCTGAGTTCAGGTACCTTTACCCCGGGCAAAGTAACCAATGGTCTGCAAAGTGCCTCTGTCATCACTTCCCAGACCAATACTGTCAATGTGGGCGGTGATGCTGGATCAGCCATAATACTCAGCCAGAATAATACATTCACCGGCACCACCACCATAAATGCCAATGCCACCCTGCGACTCAATTCGGCAGGATCTGCCCCAAACGGGCCGCTGGGAACAACCGCTGCCGGCACGACCGTCAGTTCGGGTGGAGTGCTCGATTTGTATGGCGTTACCCTGGCAAACAGCGAAGCACTCACACTGAACGGACTAGGCATAAGCAGCGGCGGGGCACTCATCAACAGCAGTACCTCCGGAGCAACATGGAACGGCACCATTGCACTGGGCTCAGACAGCCGTATCACCGCCGGCACAGGAAACATCACCCTGACCGGAAACATCAGCGGCAATAGCAACGTGTTGTTTGTAGGGGGAAACCAAAACACCTCCATTTCGGGTATTATTAGCGGAGCAGGTGCCTCCAACAATGGAACCGTTACTTCATTGTATAAAGACGGCACAGGCACTCTGACATTGGATGCTATCAACAGCTACACCGGCGATACCCGCATTGCCGCAGGCAACATCACAGTAAGCAACAATGGTTCCCTGGGCAGCGGATCGGATGTGTTTGTTTCAAACAATGCTTCACTTACGGTAAACGCCAATACCACAGTGGCATCCCTCCAAGAAACCAGTGTTAGTGATTTTGGTACGGCCAGCATTGCTTCGGGGGTTACCTTAACCATAAATGGAGCAAACAAGGGAACCATCTATCAAAGTACCATTTCAGGGGCGGGGAACCTGACCATGAATGGATCAGGAACCACCAAACTAGCCCTGTTTAATGCTCAAACCTACACAGGTACAACTACCATCGCGGGCGGAATCATCGGCACCAGCGGAGCTATGAGCTCACTCAGCTTTGACATTACCGGTGGTGAAATAGAATTCTACAACGATAACCTGATTGATGACAACGCTGATTTTTCTGTGTCAGGTACAGGCATAATGGATTTTCAGGGCACCGATGTGGTTGACAACATTGTAATGACCGGTGGCACCCTGATTGTAGCTGCAGGTAAAACACTCACCATCAATGGCAAACTCAGCATCAATTCATCTGTAAACCTCAACATCAACGGCACACTGGCCTTTGGCAGCAACGGAACACTGGAATTCACCTCGGGCCTTACCACCTACGATGCCTGCTGGCCCACCACCAACGGACCTAAAAACCTGATTATTAATACCAGCAGCGGCACCGCTACTGTAAAACTGCATGCAAACCGAACCATAAACGGGAATCTCACGCTAACATCAGGTATTTTTGATTTGTTCAACAAATCTTTCACCTATGGCGGCAGTTCCATCACCCGCACTTCGGGCACCATAGACGCAACCACCGCCACATTGGAATTCACAAATACCACATCGCTTTCCATCCCCGCCAATATCTTTGTAAATGCCGATATCAGCACACTAACCATGAATGGCAGCGGGGGCATACGGCTTAATTCAAACCTATTTGTGGATGACCTGCTGACACTGACCAACGGCATCATTA
>JBILTS010000158.1:0-4271 GCA_044371405.1 Bacteroidia bacterium | reverse complement strand
ACCATTTTTTCCTGCGAATTTTCATCGGCATTGGCAGGATTCACTACAGGACAGCGCAACTGAGCTGAGGGATCAAATCCTTTGATATTCCCCTTCAGTTTAAAAACAAGTGGTTCTGCCCTGCTGCTGATATATAAAGGTACATCCAGCTGAAATTTGCCTTTGCGGTTGGTATAATAAACAACGTATATTTCTGCTGACTTGCCCGGCTCCACCAGTCTGCTATTAAAAAAAACAGCCACGTCCTCTTTATAATAGGTGGGCAGAAACACAAAATCTTTATCGGTAGCATTCCTTACCTTAAAACGGGCGGTGTCATTTTTCCAAAACATCACATCCCCATAATCCCACAACTGCCTGTCAGACAAAACATCCTGTGCATCCAAACGGACAATAGGCAGCAGTATCAGGATGAGTAAAAGTCTTAGCATGGCACTTTGATAATTACAACGACAAAAATACGGCCTTCATTATACAGATACAGAATCCCATTGTGCGGCCAGCATGATAAATGTCTCCACAGGCAATTGTTCGGCCCGTTTGCCCTTTATTTCATTGGGCAATTCAAATGCCGGCCTGGATGAAGTAAGCGGTTTCAGTGCGTTAGACAGGGTTTTTCTGCGCTGATTAAAGGCCGTTTTCACCACCAGTGCAAGACTTTTATAGGTGCAACCGGGCGGTTTTTCTTTGCGCACACAGGCCATTACGCCGCTTTTTACGGCAGGTGGGGGATTAAAACTGCCTTCATTCACCGTAAACAGGTATTTACAGTCATAATAGGCCTGCAAAATCACGCTGGTAACCCCGTATTCCTTATTGCCGTGTTCGGCACAAAACCGCCTGGCCACCTCACGCTGAAACATGCCTCCAAAAAATGCCACCGGATTTTTTGCTTCCAGCACCCGAAAGGCAATCTGGGTGGAGATGTTGTAGGGGTAATTGCCGATTACGGCCACATTGCCATCTACAAAAAGTTCATTTTCAGGGATGTTCAGAAAATCGCCCTGCATAATGTTCAAATCTTTGGCCCAGCCCTGCTGTTTTAACCATGCTACGCTTTCCGAATCAATTTCCACGCAGTGTAGCGCAGATCCATGCACTTCCAGCAGGGGTTTGGTTAGAATACCCATGCCGGGGCCTACTTCCACTACCCTGTGCCATTTATCCTGCGGGATGGAAGATGCAATTTTCAGGGCAATGGCAGGGTCGGTGAGAAAATGCTGACCCAGCTGCTTTTTGGGAGCCACTTTTTGCATCAGGGCCAAAAGGTTATAAAATGTTTGGTAACGGCTTCGCTGAGTGAGTGCAGGTTGTCGTTATCTGAAGCTTCTGCCGCATCGCACACTGTGCCATCTTTCTTAAGAATATGAATTCCCCCCTTTTGTGGTTTATAGGCAAGGTTTTCAAGCAATCCGGTGCGCACGAAGTAGGCAGCATCGTTTTCGTTCATAAAATCAAATCGCTGCCTGGTTTTTCTTAGGCAATCCATGCTGAGGTCATCAGAAATGGGCTTATCCTGTATCACAATTTTAGGCAAATTGCGATTCAGCATGGCCTGCGAAAGGGTTGACAAAACCTTATCTTCATGAAACTGCCAGGCCTTCACGGCCGTCATGATATCGTGATCATCCAGCAACACAAAAAGATCCAGGGATTCTTCATCAAATCTTTCGGCAGAAATGGTTTTACCCAAAAAATGAATAAGCGGATGATAACTGCCCAGTGAAGCCATTTGGGTGGCCACATGCCGGGCTCTTTGCAATATGGCAATCAGCAGTTCATCGGCAGCCACGGCAGTTTTGTGAAGGTACACCTGCCAGTACATGAGCCGTCGGGCTACGATAAACTTTTCTACCGAATAAATGCCTTTTTCCTCCACCACCAGGTTGCCGTCTTTCACATTCAGCATATTGATGATGCGGTCGCCACCTACCACGCCTTCGCTCACACCGGTATAAAAACTGTCGCGCTGCAAGTAATCCAGCCGGTCCATGTCCAGCTGACCGGAAATGAGTTGCGACAGAAAGGGCTTTTGGGGATAGTCGCCTTTAAAAATGCGAATGGCCAATTCAAGCTTACCGCCAAACTCATTGTTAAGCCGCTGCATGATCAAGGTGGAAATATATTCATGGCTCACACCTTCAATCAGGGTGTGCTCCAGGGTGTGGCTATATGGACCATGGCCTACATCATGCAGTAAAATGCCGAGCCAGGCGGCTTCGGCTTCCTCGTTGGTTATGTAAACCCCTTTGGAGCGAAGGGTTTCTATGGCCCGAACCATTAGGTTCAGTGCACCCAGTGCATGGTGAAATCGGGTGTGTGTGGCACCGGGATAAACCACTTCACTGAGCCCCAGCTGACGTATTCGGCGGAGCCGCTGAAAATAAGGATGCTGAATAACATCATGCACCAATTCCGAAGGCACGGTCATGAAACCATACACCGGATCGTTGATGATTTTATTCTTGTTCAGCGGCAGCATGGATGCAAAGGTACAATTCCAAAAGGTTATTCCCCCGTTTCATCCCAGATGAGTTTCTGCCCGGGCATGGGCTTTTTGGGTTTAACACGCTCAATAAAATCTCTGACGCTATCGGCATACACCTCCGTAGGCATGGCTTCCAGGTATTGGTTATAGAGATAGAGCATTTCATCAAACTGGGCCGTATTGATGCCTTCCTTGCGCATCATTCTGCGATAGCCGGAGGCGGCATGCAGCCATGCACTCACATTCACATTCAGCGGATTGGCAGTTTTGACAACATATTTTTTAAACAAATCTACTGCCTTCAGATTTTTCCCCTGTCGCTCTGCACTGAGACCCATGTACCAGTAGGTTCCCGCGAGGTTGGTGTCGGATTCCAGCACTTTTTTAAGCAGACTGTCGGCCTCGGAAAAGCGCGACTGAAAAATGAGTGTATGCGAGAGTAAATGTTTTATGTCGTTGTCTGATGAGTGTTGCACAAGCATTTTCCGGCAAATATGTTCTGCTTTCAGGAATTCTTTCTTACGAATGGCCTGCTGTGCCTGCCCCAGCTCTGACAGGGATTCATCCTCATCCTGAGCATTAGCCATTAGTGGCATGAACAACAATGCCACAACAATTATTTTTATCAAAGCAATTGAAATGTGCTTCACCTTTCTGAAATTTGTAATGCAAAATAAACTTCAAATCTTGGGCCGCTTTATCATTATTGTCATATTTATTTCTAGTTTGGGTTTACAACATTGCCAAAAGGGGCCGGATTTTCTAAAATCCTATGGCAAAGAAACCAGCAAAAATATAGTGCTAGACAGGCCATGTCTAAAGCTTCGGGTCGGGCAGAAGTTTAAACTTTACATTACCTCAGACATTTCAAAGCCCGAGCAAATTAACATACAATACGGCAGCAATGTAATTGATAAAATCAAGCTGGAGTGGCAGAATGACATGTATTTGCTTGAAGACAAAAACACTTTTAACTGGGTTCGCAGGTTTAAGGTGCAGCCGGTTTGCACCATGAATATACACAAGTTGAATGTGCTTGATATTCAGGGTGCGGCCTCCATTCGTTTCCTGGATACCTTACAAACAGACCAGATTGATATTACCATGAAAAGTGTAGAAAATCAGAAGTTGCTGCTTAATTGCGGGAATCTCTATGGGCGCGGTGCAAACACCGGGCATGTTGATTTGGCGGGCAGGGGTACCATATTTTCATGGAGCTGCGAAAACGGCAGCAGTGCAGATGCAGGAAATCTGCGCACAGATGATGCCTATGTGAACCATTACACAGCCCGGGAAATTAGGGTTAATCCCAAAAACATACTCGTTGCGGCGGTATTTGGCACAGGAAACATTGTATACCTGCGAGACCCGCAGGTAAAGCTGCAAGTAAAAGAATCAGGTACCGGAAGGGTAATCAAACGATGAGTTTGCCGTTGGGATTGCAACCGGGCTTAACCACCGGCATCATTGCAGCCAATGTGATTATTTGGTTTATTCTTCAGAGCAACCACGCTTTGCTGGAACGCATGATTTTTGTTTACAGGTCTGTAGCCAAAGGCAAGGAATATGACCGGCTGATTGCTTCGGGTTTTGCCCACCACAGTTTTCTTCATTTGCTGTTCAATATGCTGACGCTGTATTACTTCGGTCCCACGGTGGAGTTGCTATACGGCACACTGGGTTTTGCAGCTATTTATGTATTGTCAATAATTGGCGGAAACCTATTTACCATGGTAACCCACCGAAACAATCTGAACTATAGCGCCCTTGGAGCTTCGGGCGG